>DAIQPD010000004.1:0-81306 GCA_036787535.1 Chryseolinea sp. | reverse complement strand
GCTCCAACTACTGTATAAGATGAAGTTCAATACAATAAAAATAACATACCGCACGGGTTTTATTGTGACTTTATTAATGGAGAGAAGATGATCGAAGAAAATATCACATGTGACACTTCCAAAATAGAAGAAGAAGCAGCCCGTAACAATCCAAAAAGGAGCGTGTGTTTTTAACCGTATATACTCCTCACTCTTTAATAAGAAGTAATAATACGAAAGACATATAACGATAATAAAAACAGATGAAAAATTCTTTGCATTCATGCTCAACCCAAGAAAGCTACTTTGAAAACTTTCATACAAATAGATCGTAAAAAAAACGGTAAGCCCTGCGAGTATCCAGGGCTTACAGTTACAATAAGGAGAGAGAATTTTATAGAATAACCAACTAAGAAAAAATACTTCCACAGGAAGAAAAGCATTGAATACCCAGTAGTTATTTTTCTGATGAAACTGAAAGTAAACCAGGTATCCGGAAAGTTCTGCCATGGTAGTAAGGCCAAGAAACCAGGTCATGTGATGAAGATAGCCGGCTTGTTTCTTTCGAAGAAGAATCAGCGATGAAAGCCAACAGGTAAAAGAAAATAAAATGATGATGGTAAAAATCATCTGTTATGGAAATATGGTTCCTTGATCATAGATATAACCGCCTCCAGCAATGTTAATATCCGCTGAAAGCGTGAAAGAGGGATAACGTGGATCATCCTTATAATCGTTATAATCAAGAATATCATCTATTTTTTTATTTGTTCCGTTTCGATTAAACATTGTTGGTATAAAATAGATGCACAGTCTTGCTACACTATCTTTGTCACTTGGTTCTGGTCCTGGCTTTAGATCGGCCTTAAGAGATCGAACGATACTCGGATAAACACCAATTCCCCATTCGTAACCTTTGGTTGGGTCAAGCGTGTTATTATTTCTGAATTTATCGAGGTTGTCATAAATCTTTTTGAAACTGTCAAATTCATGCACAATACCCCCAAGTTTGTGGCGTCCATGGAGCAGACTAAGTGAGACCAGCGATCCTGTCTTACGATAATCTTCTATAGCTTTTCTACCCTTTCTCATCTCAACGTTGCCTGTAGTGCTTTTGTCGGTTAACTCTGTAAATTCTGATACGGTTGATCTGAAATACAAATACGAGCCAAGAAGGCCGATGACGATTCCGGTAAATGTTGCTGCGGTTATTCGTTTCTGCATTTGACTTTTTGTGAATGATTTTTCCATAACATTTTGGTTTAGGGGTTTATAATAAATCCAAGCTACGATTCATTTTCAGGTTTTTAGAGCAGCCCAATAACAAACCATCGATTTCTGGAACGATACAGGAAAAACCCCTATTCAATATCATTCTTTTTCCTTTTGACAGATACCTCCTCAAACTCCAACCTTTGATTAACAAAACGGAGCAAGCTGAAATCCGAAGAAAAGTCAGAGCTTGAAAAAAATTAACAAAACTTAATTCAACAAAAAAATGAAAAAACTAATTACAATAATAAGTCTAGCGTGTTTTCTTATGGAAGCAAATGCTCAGTTTGTTTCACCCAACTTTGAAATTAATAAGCTGGATTTTGCAGGGGTTTATCAGACCGCCATCGTCTCAACTAATTTGTCAGGAAAAAAACCGCACATACGGCACCAAAACGTAAAGAGTTTTGGGAAGTACCTTTTAAATTCAAACGAAGTCGGCTCTTTAAAAAAATTAGCAGAGACAAAAAAAATGACACAACAAGAGGATATTAACTCGAGAATATCATTCATTTTTGGAGCCGGAGCTGCAGGCATGCTGTCAACAATTTATGAAGAACCTGTAGTCGATAAAGTTTCTGGTAATGTTAAAATTAATGAAGGGTCAAATCTTAAAACAAGCATCTCTTTAGGCATCGTCTACACTCCACAATTATGGACTATTGATAATAAAAAAGACATAGCAAAAGGAATTTCTTATGCGCTTTTTATAAGTCCGACAACTATTGGAACCCTTGGCAACAATTTAATAAAGACTAACATTGATGCAGGCTTTGGTATTGGATACCGAACCGTTGGTGGTTTCTCTGTTTTTGCAGTTGTAGATTTCTTCTCTCTCCGACAACCACGAGATTATTTTGTAAATGAATTTAAATCAAATGACAAGGTATATACCGTTAATGGAGAAATCCAGTCATCGTTGGATATTTCGGATAATGCGATTTTTTACGATAAGCTCGTTACCTCAATAGGATTTAAATTTTGCTACACCTTTGATATTGTGAATGCTTTCAAGAAGCAATCGTCAAATTAAAAGAATTGATTCTGGCTGCGCACCAACAAAACCAGTTCTTACGTTCGAAATCAAGTAGATGGGCTCTACTCTTTGGTTGTTATCGTTAGAATAATCCGAAGTTTTAATCCCCTTCGGATTTATTCTATTTTTATCTCAGTTACGCCAACCGAAACATTTACAAACGTTTCATGTCGCTTCAGTCTATCTGGCTCCTGGCTATATGTATTAGACATTCCTTCATACTGTGTCATCCTAAAAGAAGTTTACAATAGGTGTAAACCTATTTCAGGGCAGACAAACTTCCTTGTAACAAGTTTTCACACTTCTGTTGGTATCTATAATCTGCAATTGTTATTGGTTCATTCTTCAAATTTCAAAACTTAAATTAGTTTAAGGGGTTCAGTCTTACCATCTATCAAACCCACGAAGGAAAATTGGCATCAATACAAGGAAGCCATTCTTTCCGCTGTGTCATTTAGAAAACCAATCATTTTTAATCGCTACCAGAATCCCAATCCTAACCTTATTGCCTCTACTGCTATGACACTGGGTCGAGACTGGATCACCTGTCAGGTGCAAAGATTAAGACTTGCAAAAAGTCATGGGTCAAAACAGCTCTTATTCCCCTAAAACGTCCAGCACCGGGGCTCGAGAGGCAAAAGCCAACTCAATATTGACATCATTTCAATGGATAGGCATCTTAAAGATCAGTGTCACCAATATCTCGGAGTGAGACCGATCGGGAGAAAATCAACTCCCAGTATGGGATTGATTGTGTCAATTCCTTTACACCTGTCACAAACAATCCCCAATGGTAAGCTCCAAGTAAAGCCCACAGGCAATAACTATTGGCTTTTAAATGTGGCACGTTTATTCACTATCAGTAAGCATCCGAACAAAAAATATTGAAAGTAGAGCCCCATAAAACATTACACCATGAAAAGAATAGCAAATAATTTCCTAACGATTGCAGCATTAGTAATGCTCACCAGCACTTCATATGCTCAAATGGCCGAGAACTCCGAACTGCTGATTGTAGATCAGAAACCAAGCACCAGTCGCCCGGTGGGTTTGGATACGCGCGTTACGATTGCAACGGATCAACCTGTAGCATGGTCGCATTCAAAGTATGGTTTCGCAGGATCCTATACGATGGGCGATACGCATTACATGGCGACCTACAATAGCGAAAGCCACTATATTGAAACCTACGAGAAAATAGATTGTAATAGTGCAGAAGTATCTTCGGTTGTGAAGTCTGCTCTGCTTACAAGCCTCTATAAAGATCAGCAAGTTATTAGTTATTGGAAAAGCTCTGATCCAACTGAATTTGGTTATTACCTTGAAATAAAAAGTAAGAGTGGAAAACAGTCAAGCGTTTGGGCTGATGATAAAGGTAATTTTTACAACAGACCATTCTTCCTCGAAGAGGCTCTCATCTCAATGACACAGACGATTCCTTCGAACGGAACCAACTAAGAAATTCTGATCCTTCCTCTGATTAATCACGTGTCAAGGAAGTAGATTCTCAAAATATGTACTCGTTCTTTCGCATTCTCTATCAGTGCAATTGCCACGTCAGCGTGTAACTTCACAATAGAGATTGAGAGTATGGATGCTTCCTCGCAATGACGTGGAACTTTGCACTCTTCACTAATTTTTTAACTGGTAGACCTGCACTTCGTACGGCTGCAGTCGAACTAAAAAACCAGCGCTATCAAATTTCTGGATTTCTCCTTTCAATAAATTCTTGCCAGATTTCGCGTTCACTTTAATGGTGGTTTCTTCTATACCATCTCCAAGGTTGACAACAACCAATACCTGATCTTTGCCGGTAGAACGCAGGAAGGAAAAAATCTTTTCATTATTGTTTTCTACAGCCGAGTATTGACCGCTTGCCAATGCCTTACTCGATTTCTTTAGTTGGATCATTTTGCGATAGTAATTCCACAATGAATTCGGATCGCGTTTCTGTTCTTCAACCGAAATCCCATCATTCGGTTTTACATTTGTACTATCCCACCAGGGCCCTGTGTTCGTATACCAAAATGCCATGCCCGCTCCAGTTGCAGTGGCATTCCACTCAAACGCTTCACGAATCGCAATATCATTACCATCAGTCGTACCTTTCATCTGCTTACCTTTCATACCAAGCTCCTGACCATAGTAAAGCAACGGCACTCCACCCAGAAGGAGATTCAACGCTGCCGCAGTTTTTAACTTTGGTGTTGTCATTCCGTTCACAGAAGCAAGTCTGCGGGTATCGTGATTCTCTACAAAAACAATTTGATCGTGGCCTTTTGGATTTTTGGTAAGGGTGCTGTCGGCTGCCTTGAGCAATTCTTTTTTATCCATCTTCTCAATAGCCCAACTCAAATGAAATGCAAACACACGGTCAACATTTGCTTCGCGAAAATATTCGTGGCCAAGCGAAAACCAGTTTGCCTGTTCAGCGATGATGATCAGTTTTGGATTATTCTTTTTCAAGTCTGTCAACAGCGGTGTCCAGAAGTTTTTGAACAGGTTGGGCAATTTCTTAAAGTTGTCCAGATCATCCATCATGTGGTCGAGACGGAAGCCATCCACACCATCATCAAATTTTCCGTCCTTGTTCGGATCAACCCAAAAATTCAACACATCGAATGTGTATTGAAGCACTGCAGGCTCATTCATCTTGACAACTACGATCTTCTGCTTTGAATTATCATACATTGTGAATTCAGGAACATTGTAAAAGAAGAATGGCTTCTGGTTCAGCGTATCATCATAGTAAATGTATTTTGAATACGGAGACTCCGGATGGTTAATGGAACCCATGTACCAGGGATGCTCATGCGTGACATACTGCATTTCAACATCCTGATAAATCTTCATACCTCGCTTGTGAACTTCTTTCACCAATGCCAGGTAATCCTCCATCGAACCATACTCCTGATCAATCTTTTCAAAGTCTGTCGCGAAATAGTTGTGATAGAATTCGGATTGATACAATGGCGTTAGCAGAATGGAAGTAACGCCAAGCTCCTGTAAGTAATCCAACTTCACTTGCATTCCTTTTAAGTCACCATGGCCATCACCGTTGCTGTCAAAAAAGCTGCGTTGAAAAACGTGGTAGATTACCTCCTGTGAAAAACCAGTTGAGATAAATCCACAGAACAAAAAAAGAGAAATTAGTTTTTTCATTTTATATAAATTAATTTTTCAGCCGAACCGCTGTACTTTATAGTTGCATTAAATAAATAGAAGTCATCAATACAAAATAGGATTGATTGGCGAATTGATCACCTTACCAATTTCAGCACCGGGACACCATGTGTGCCAGTCTTTGATTTGATTTTCGTTATCCGGATTTTTCAATTTCATATCACGGTCCATGTAGATCACCGTCATTACCTTACGCATCTGCTTCGTGGTGTTTGCGCCAGCGCGATGAAACACCCAGCCCGAATGAAAACTGATTTCACCTAAATCAAACTCTTCGATCACATGATTAAAGTCCGTTACGCGTAAGCGTTGCTGAATAAGGGTCTCACTGTCATCACCGATTTCCAACTCTCGTCCTTCTACAATCTGATGACTGCCTGCGCTGAATTCAAGAGGCCCCATTTCAAATGGAGTTTTTTGTAAGGGAATCCATGCCGTTACAGTCTTATCGGTTTCGAGTGGCCAGTAAAACTGATCAGCATGCCACGGTGTAATACCCCCCCCACCTTCTTTATAGAGTGCCTGATCATGATATAAACGGACGCCATCCACCTGCATCAGGTCGGCTGCAATTTTTGCCATTCGTTTACTAAACACCAAAGATTTGATACGCTCATCTTCACGCCACAAGTTGAACAGTTGCAGAAAAGCTTTACCGTATGTACTTCGCTCTTCCATTTTCGTGGTCACCTTGTTCATCTCCGCTACCTTATCGGTAATGACGGTTGAATAATAGGCGATGGTTTCAGCATTGAATACCTCTCTCAGTTTGATGAAGCGGTTATGCTGGTAAAAATCAATTTGCTCTGGTGTGAGTGTATACGGTTTGTCCAATGCCTCACGGATAGAAACAGGAATAGTCATAGAATACTGATTTAATGAATACAAAATTACGTGCGCCATTACTGTGCAACTGACACCAAAGTGTATATTCTGACACTATATTGACATTATATGAGCACCGGATATGAATTTATAAGTAGTATTGTACTGAAATGAAAGCCAATTACGAGAACATTGCCTCTAAAAAAGGAAACGAATCTTTCCTGGCCTACAGCGTTGCTGTGCCGGCATTTGAATTCAAATGGCACTATCATCCGGAATACGAACTGACGCTCATCACCAAAGGAAAAGGTAAGCGTCTGGTAGGTGATAGTAATGAGAGTTTTACAACGGGCGACCTTGTGCTTCTGGGGCCGGGTCTTCCCCACACATGGTCGAGTGATGTGGTGAAAAAGAAAATAGTATCCGCAGTGGTTATTCAGTTCCCGGAAGAATTCATTGGAAATTTTCTGCATCTGAATGGTTTTGAAAAAATCGGGAAACTACTCTCCACTTCTTCACATGGATTATTCTTTCCTGACGCAAACGAATTGATCCCACAAATTGAAATGCTGCCAGAATCAACGGGTGTTGAAAAAGTTACATCACTCCTGTCCATCCTGCAACAGCTTACGTCACAAAAAGTTGTTAAGCTTTCGTCTGAATATTTTAATGCTGTGAAGAGTGAAGAAACCGAGAAACGCATTAATAAAGTTTGCCAGTATATTCAGAAGAACTCAACTCGTATCCTTGACCTGGAGTCAATCGCCAGTCTCATTCATCTTTCTCCGAGTGCCTTCTGCAAATTTTTTAAACGAGCTACTGGCAAAACATACTCCGATTATGTTAACGACATCCGCATCGGCAATGCCTGTCATAGTCTTATTGAATCCGACAAAGCCATTAGCGAAGTTGCCTTTGAAACCGGGTTTGAAAGTCTCACATATTTTAACCGTGTGTTTCTGAAAAAGAAAGGAATTACTCCGAAGCAGTATAGGAATAAAGTGTTGGTGTAAAATAAGGAAACGTTGGCATTTGATCTTTGTAAGACTTTGATGTTAGCCTCGAAATGGGTTTACGCATTTCGTAAACTTAAAACAAGACCAGACAACTTATTGATTATCACTTCTGAGTTACTGAAATAGGTCACTTGTCTCAAGGACTTTGACACTAATCCATGGTCTGTCAATACACACCACGGATTAAACCTGAAATAAGACGCTTAGCATATTCGATGGATCTTTCTTAACTTTTGCTTCCAATACATTTGAAATTCAATAAGCAAATACGAAACGATCCTCAGGAAATAATGTATTGTTATTTCGAACTGAAAATGTGTTTTACAAAGAACGAATGAGTCCGAAGGGGTGGTCTAAAATTCCGAGTGGTTCAAAACGAGTTGGCTGTCAATCAAAGTAAGTCTAAATCTAAAGAGTTATAAATCAATATATGAGCAACTCCAAACCACCTTACAAAAGTTTGACACCTGAAGAATGGGAAAATGCCTGGCAGCTTCATTGGAAAAAAGCGCAGATGAACTACGAGCTCCGCCCTACAAAGAAAAATTCATCGTTGGCCGAACATGATTTCTTAACCGAACGAAGATCGGCTGATAAAGAAAAGAAACGTCTTGGCCGAATCAATAAAGAATTTGAAATGGGTTTTAAAAAACTCAGCAAGCTGGGTCCGGCTGTCACGGTTTTTGGTTCTGCGCGCTTCAAGCCAGGCGAAAGATATTATGAGTTGTCGCGAAATACAGGAAATGTATTTTCTAAAGCCGGGTTTACCGTGCTTACAGGTGGAGGGCCTGGAGCTATGGAAGCCGCCAACCGTGGTGCGCATGAAGCTGGGGGTCCAACGTATGGATTAAATATTATTCTTCCACATGAGCAAGACCCAAATCCGTACGTAACCGATAGCTTTGAATTCAATTACTTCTTCGTTCGAAAAGTAATGTTGGTAAAATATTCTTGCGCATACATTGTAATGCCAGGCGGGCTTGGAACACTCGATGAATTGTTTGAAGCTGCTACCTTGATTCAATGTCATAAGATCGGACCATTTCCGTTGATCCTCGTAGGCAAAGAATTCTGGACCGGCTTACGCGATTTTATTTCTTTCATGGCTTCACAAGGTGTATTCACGCCTGAAGAAGTTGGTTTCTCCAGAATTGTTGACACGCCAGAAGAAGCGGTGGAACTGGTATTGAAAAGTTTACCCAAAAAATTTAAGGCACAGCTAAAAACACCAGAACCCGTTAAGAAGAAAAAGAAAAAACAAATCCTATGAAAATAAAAATCCATGGCGCTGCGGGAGGAGAAGTAACCGGTTCTTCCTATCTCGTACAAACAGACCAGGCAAACATTTTAATCGATTGTGGAATGTTTCAGGGAGGGAAAGCTTCTGAAGCAAAGAACAAATTACCACAGGGAGCTAAAGTTCAGGACATCGATGCGGTGTTGTTGACGCACGGACATCTCGATCATACGGGCCGGGTACCTCTGCTCGTGAAGTTTGGTTTTGATGGCCCCATCTACAGCACAAGAGAAACATTGGAGTTAGCGCAAATCATTCTGCAGGATTCCGCCCGATTGCAGGTTGGGGATGCTGTGCGCAAAAATAGAAAGTTTTGGAAAAAAGGCATGCCACCCTTTGAAGTGCTCTATACAACGGAACATGTGGAGTTGATGCGTGAACTCACACGACCAATTAAAACAAATACTCCTATAGCCGTTGCTGATGGAATTACAGCCACCTGGATTGAAGCGGGACACATGTTGGGCTCTGGTAGCATTAAGCTTGAGGTAATTGAAAAAGGAAAAAAGAAAACGGTTGTTTTTTCTGGTGATCTTGGGCCTGTTACCATGCCGCTATTAAAACCGTTCGACCATTTTAATCAAGCCGAACTTGTTTTTCTGGAGGGCACGTATGGTGACCGCGATCATAAACCGTATGATCAGACACTGGAAGAGTTTGAAGCTATTATCAAAGAAACGTGTGCATCCGGTGGAAAAATGCTCGTGCCTACGTTTGCTATCGGGAGAGCACAGCAAATTATTTATCACTTAGCAGATCTTTTCCATTCCGGTAAGATTCCGAAGTTTCCGGTTTACCTCGACAGCCCGATGGCATTAAGTGCATTTAATGTGTATCGCAACCATCAGGATTTATTGGATGAAGAATTTCATGCACTCAAACGTAAAGGAGTATTTCCATTAGACGAACAATACTTTATTCCAAGTCAGTCAGCCGATTCGTCCAAAGCATTAAACACGGTTAAAGGACCGTGCATGATTCTGGCAGGAGCGGGTATGTGTAACGGTGGAAGAATTCTTCATCATCTGGCTCACAACATAAGCAACCCGAATACACACGTAATAATAGTAGGGTATCAATCGCATGGATCAATTGGAAGAAGATTGGTGGAAAAGGCAACGAAGATTTCGCTATTCGGAGAAGAAAAGGTTGTGCGTGCACAGGTGCATACCCTGAACGGCTTCAGTGCACACGCGGGTCAAACGGATTTGATGAAGTGGTTCTCTTATCTCGCGCCAAGCAAACCAAAGGTCGTTATCACACACGGTGAAGATATTCCGAGAAAGGCGCTAGCGGCTTGCATAAAAAAACAACACAAAATTATTGCGACCATCCCCAAAATTGGGGACGTTATCGAACTATAGTGATTGAAGAATTGACATTTGTTTAAATTTAGTTTTATGAAAACCACAAAAACCATGATTATTTATTTTAAAAAAACCTTCTTCGCAGCAAGCCTTTTTTTACTTACAACGACACTAGCGTTTAGTCAAAAGGCGTACTCACTCAAGTCACACAAAGTATCAATCGATGGTACTTCTTCTTTGCATGACTGGACATCAGAGGCCACCAAAGTGGAATGGTCAGGGCAGTTAACAGTTGACGGAAAAAGTGTAAAAGCAATTCAAAGTGTAGTGGTCACTATTCCGGTAGAAGGCATCAAGAGTGAAAAGGGCGGCATGATGGATGATAAAACGTATGAAGCATTCGTTATTGAAAAGAATCCTACAATAACATTTAAGTTAACGAGCGCCACGGTTACAGGGGCTACAATAAAAGCCAATGGAACACTCACCATGGCAGGCGTGTCAAAAGTCATTATGATGACCGTTACTGCTAAGGTTCTGGCGGATGGTTCGGTTCATTTAAGCGGTTCGTATCCAATCAATATGAAAGATTATAAAATGGTTCCACCCAAGGCCGTGATGGGAACCATCAAAGTTGGAGAGAAAGTGACATTATTATTTGAATTAACAGTTGCACCTTAATAAAATTTAAACCACGCACTATGAAGAAAAGATCTACCTACTTTCTCACCACGGTTCTTATGCTGGTTACAATTATATCTTACTCCCAGCAATCCAAGATTCAGTATTTCAGAGGAAATGATAAAACAGGTATTAATGTTTTTGAAACTCCAAAGGAGGATTCAATTGAATTTGATGGTCTTAAAGTACGAATCGGAGGTGCCTTTGCGATGCAATATCAGGGTCTCGATCACGAAAACGCTGCAGACAATCTGGTGAAGCTGATCTCCAATTTCAATTTGCCATCTGCCAACTTTGATATTGATGTTCAAATATACGATGGTATACGTATGCACTTGCGCACCTATCTGTCATCGCGCCATCATACCGAGACGTATGTAAAAGGCGGCTACATACAAATTGATAAACTGGATTTTATCAAGAAGGATTTTGCGGCTGAATTGATGAAGAGATTAACCGTTCGAATTGGACAAATGGAGAATAACTATGGCGATGCTCACTTCAGACGAAGTGATAACGGCCATGCTTTATACAATCCGTTTGTTGGAAACTATATTATGGATTCGTTCACAACAGAAATTGGTGGTGAAGTATATTATCAGGACAATGGATGGTTAGCGATGGTGAGTCTTACAAATGGACGCCTCAATCAAAGTGTAGCAGACACCGTAACAAAACCTGCAGTGATTGTTAAAGTGGGATACGACAAACAACTTAATGATGATTTGCGTCTCAGGTTAACAGCCTCCATGTATGCCGTAAAGAATACCAGTAGCACCTATTTATATGGAGGTGACCGGGCAGGATCGCGTTATTATAAAGTGATGGATGTACAAGCTATACCACCAGCTACTCAATCAACAAATGATTTTAGTGGGAGAATAAATCCAGCGCTTAAAACAGATATGACATCCATCATGGTCAATCCCTTTGTTAAATTCAAAGGCTTAGAATTTTTTGGAGTCTACGAAACTACTTTTGGTAGGGATGATGTGAAGGATGCCGCGTTCACCGGCAATCGATCGTGGACACAATTGGCGGGTGAACTCATCTATCGATTTGGAAAGACTGAAAGTTTTTATGTTGGAGGCCGATACAATACAGTATCAGGTCAATTACCCGGTGTAGAAACAGACAAAGTAACGGTTAGTCGCGTTAATTTCGGAGGCGGTTGGTTTCTCACCAAAAATATTCTCGCCAAGGTTGAGTACATGAGTCAATCATACAAAGACTATACCTCCGCACAGTTTGAAGACGGTAAGTTTAGCGGTTTGATGATTGAAGCCGTGATTGCATTCTAATATTTTCTAACTTTTTGAAGAAGTTGCTTTAACCGGGCAGCTTCTTGTTTTTACCTTCAATCCTTATTTTTATAATAATGAAGAGTTTCTTTTTTGCCTCCATCACCTCTCTGCTTACATCGCTTGTTTCTACACAAGATAAGATCACAGAGTATTTAATTGTACATTCATCCAGCACGGTCACCATCGATGGAAAGACCAATGTGAATAAATATCAATGTGCTATTGAAGAGTATAAAGGAAACGATACGCTTTTGTTAACAGCTGTACGTGGAAAGGGTGCTCAGTTCAAAAAAGGAGTAGTCAAGTTAAATGCTTCGGCTTTTAATTGTGCTATGAATGTTATTACGAAAGATTTTAGAGAAAGTATTCAATCGGATACGTATCCATACATTCAAATTAATTTTATTTCATTTGAGCGTGTGCCGAAGTACGAAGCCACAGAAGAAAAATTTAAAGGCAAGCTCACCATAACTTTAGCTGAGGTGGCCGTTCCTGCTGAAGTGAGGTGCAGCATTATAAAAGATGAAAAGAATCTCATCCACCTGCGAGGAAAACGCACTTTTAAGTTTTCTGATTTTAATCTTGTGCCACCTACAAAAATGATGGGCGCAATTAAAGTGGATGAAAACATTACCGTCAATTTTCACCTTGTCTTATCAATGAATTGAAGGAGGTAACGTTCATATATATTAAAAGTACATATTTCAGAATTTCGACTGGACGTCATTTACCACAACCAATACTCCATCTTAACACCAAAGTAGTGTCCCCATCGCTTGCTTCCTGTCTGTGCCAGATACGGTGAATACAGATTATCAGAAGCAAATTTATTGTAGTGTGCTACGCTGTAAACAAATCTAAAATGCGGACGGCTCCAGACATCTCGTTTTCCGTTGGGTACCAGCGTTGGTGCAATACCGAATTTGATCATCTGTGCGGGATCTTGCGTACCATCTTTTCTGGAAGCAAAACTCACTTCGTGCAAAAGGTGGAGCCAATCTTTAATATACCAGGTATTCCGTGCACCAATGGCGAAGTCTACTTTTCTATTGAATAATAATTTCCCTTGATAATCAGGTGTCATGTTAAGACTATCACTTGCACCTACACTTCTTGTAAAAATACCATAGGCGTTTACAGAGTAATTTGAATTTACATTCCATAAGATGCTCTCTGTAATAGCAAGCGACCATGCACTTCTGAAATTCTGAGTAGCGAGATTCGGACCACCATAGGTAAGGTATGTTCTGCTTCCTCCTCCATCACCACCATTGGCAATTCCAGAACCAAATCGAACACTCATATCATAAAAAGAACCGGGCAAATTTGTTTTCAGGTTTTTCTTGTATTTCACACCTAAAACATAACCATAGTCCGATGGATAATTTAAACTGGTTGTGGTATCTGCTAAGGTACCCTTGGCAAGTTGATGATACTCTCCCATTAACTTTACATATCCATCTTTCAACGGAATGGAGTGTTCCAAAATATAGACCGATCGATTACGCAACCCTAGAACAGGAGTACCGTTCACGAGATTCAAATAAAAGTAAGGTGGTAAAGACGAGGCTGTATCTACTGCAGTCGGGAACATAACAGAGAATTGTGTATTCTTTCGTTGTATACCAAAACCCTGGCTGCTATGATCATCAAAATAAAAGTGATCAATAACATGAATGTCATCTCCGCGAAAAAATCGTGCTCCTACCCAAACACTCCAAGGACTTCCCATAATGTTTCTTGCTTCCGCAAAAAGTTCAGGCAATGCAGCGGTAATGCCACCGTATGATTTACTTGTTACATTACCAATAATCTGACCTTGCGTAGTATAAAAAGCGAATCGCGATTGGATGGATATATTGGTTGTGTCGGAACCATGGGATTGAGTAAAATGCAGCCCTGTTGCTAACTCAAAATAATCAGCTTCCTCCATACGTCCTCCAATAGAACCCATTCCATTCAGATTGAGTGATCGGGGATACAATGCATTATCACTTCTTGCGATACCTGCACGGCCATAACTGCCAATTGAAAAATGTTTATTCGAAACAACTGGCTGCTGTCCCCAAAGCGAAAAGGTAATTATGTTAACGAGCAGACTTAGGATAAAAACCTTCATACATCTTATTTTATGATCCGAAAATTTACTATTTAATTACCTTTAAAAATAATGGTAATATTTCGATTGATACTTTTTTAAAGTGGATGAAAACATTAGAATAAATTTTCAACTTGTCTTATGTATAAAATGAAGGAGGCCGTATTCATATTAAAAGTCTTGATCCTATGGTGTTGTTTCACACCGAACGTAATTGCTCAGCGAATTCTCGTAAGACCCTATCTGCAGCCCGGAAATGTTTCTGATCTTAAGAAAGAACAAAAAGTTTTGATCTGGCAAACCGATAGTGTACCTGGAAATTTTACGGTGACCTACAACCTATATGGATCCGAAAGTAACATGGAGGAAGCAAAACCTTCAGTTGTTCAACTCCATATTAAGAATAGAACTACTTTTTTATACCGCGCTATTTTAACAAAACTTCAGTTCGATACCTTATATCACTACGAAGTTCGACTAAAGAATAATATTGTAGCACGCGATTCTTTTCGCACTCGCACAACAAAACCCTTTACCCGTTTTGCTGTGTTAGGAGATTTTGGTGCCGGAACTTCACAGCAAGCCGCCATTGCATATCGAATGGCTGAACAAAAACCTCAATTTGTAATTACAACAGGAGACAACGCATACCAAAATGGTTTAGACGAAGAGTACCGATCCAATGTTTTTCCCTACTACCTGCCACAGGAAAATGCACCAGCCAAAGGAGCGGCTTTGATGAATACGATTCCATTTTATATGGTGCTCGGTAATCATGATGTACGCATTGATAGTCTGGGAAAGGCGCCTGGTGCCTTCGCCTATTTCTATTATAATGATCTCCCGTTGAATGGACCAACTGTTCAATACGCTCCTATTATAAAAGGAACTGGTGCACAGGTAAAAGCATTTAAGAAAAATACAAAACCGCGCTTTCCAAAGATGGCGAATTTTTCCTTCGACAATGGTAATGTCCACTTTACCTGTCTTGATGCCAACGACTATACAAACCCGCTTGATGCTTCTCTTTTACAATGGCTTCAACGTGATATTGGAAACAGCAGAGCTGATTGGAAAGTGGTAGTGTTTCATCATCCTGGTTTTAATTCCAGCAAAGCGCATTACGATTTTCAGCTGATGCGATTGCTCGCACCTTCGTTCGAAAAGCTTGGAGTTAATCTGGTACTCACCGGTCACGTTCATAATTATCAGCGAAGTGTCCCGCTCACTTTCAAACCTGAAATAAATGAAGCAGGTGATCGATACATCATTTCTCCGGAGGGAAGAGTAAACGGCACCTTTGCTCTTGATACCTTATATGATGGTGTGACGCGAACGAAACCAAATGGAATCATTTACATTGTTACCGGTGCAGGAGGAGGAGGATTGTATGATCCACAACTTAGTAAGAAACCAGAAACGTGGAGTCACGATGTACCAGATAACTGGGTACCCTTTACAAAGCAACTTATATCAGACCGCCACTCTTTTACACTGATCGAAACCAACCAGAAAGAATTAACACTAAAACAAATTGACTTGACAGGTAAAATACTTGACGAGATCAAGATATCACAATGAACACTTCTTTGAGGTGAAAAGAATAACATCAGCCTCTACTTGGCAAATCAAATTCTACCAAGAAAGCCAATTCTTACGATTTACAAAAACCTTCTTCTCTATCTAGGAATTGATCACCAAGCAATCAAGGATATTAATCAAGATCACTGGATTGATTCACCAACTCAAAATCCATGAAGCCAGTTTGAGATCGGTTTCGCTATTGCTCTTCATTTAGGAGCGATTAATAATTACAAAAAAAAGTGTTGCTAATTCGCATGATGAAAATCATAAATTATATATTATTTTATACGTTGTAGGTTCATTATCTTGATACCAGCTTAATCCCTAAATACTTTATACTGCCACAAATACAAATGAATCGAATAGATAATATCTGGAAAAATGACAAGGGATTTATTTGGATGCTGGTTATTGCTCTCCTCTTTCTGGTAGGTGCCCAACTTACAGCGGGCCTGATTTGGGAAACCAAAATTCTCTTAAGGATATTTTTCTTTTTATTCACGATTGTTGCCGTGAAGGCTTCATCACTTCCCGTCAAAGGAAAATATATCGGTTATAGTATTTCCGTTGTTCTATTACTTCTGGCACTTGCTACACCGAATTTAGAAAACCGATGGTTGATTATCCTGTATAATATAATGGCTACAGGTTACTTGATTTATATCGTAGTGCTGATCGTAAATCAGATTTTTGCTGGTGGCATCGTTACACTAAATAAAATAATCGGAGGTGTTGCTGTTTATATCTTGTTAGGTCATTTATGGACTTCCATTTACCTTACCGTTTACATTATTCAACCCGATTCATTTCTGCACAGTGGCGGAGCAATCCAGGATGATGAAGCCCTAAAACAATTATCGTACTTCAGCTTTATAACACTTACCACAGTCGGCTATGGTGATACTCTTGCTGTGAGTTCGGCAGCGCGAATTCTGGTAATGATGGAAGGTCTTTTGGGGCAACTATTCCCGGCCGTCTTTATTGCCAAACTGGTAAGCCTTCAACTTGAACATTCAAAAATAAAAAAGCAGTAAACAAATATTTTTTCGCACAATTGCGCATAAAGAAAAAAAATGAAAAATCTCCTGAACCCCGGTATTCACTGGCTCTTTGTTTTTATTCCAATAACACTGTTGCTTGAATACAATCATGCATCGGCACCCCTGATTTTCTTTTCTGCAGCTTTGTCCATCATACCTATTGCACGATTAATAAGTGAATCGACTGAAAACCTTGCCACCTATACCGGAGATGCGATCGGTGGACTACTCAATGCAACCTTCGGAAATTTGCCAGAATTAATTATTGCTGTTGTGGCTTTGAAGGCAGGGCTTCATGAAATGGTGCTGGCTTCTTTGGCCGGTGCTATTCTCGCCAACCTCTTACTGGCCACTGGTGCCTCCTTTCTTTTAGGAGGAATAAAATTTCATAATCAGGAATACAACCCAATTAGCATCCGGGTGTATAGCTCCATGATGATGATCGCTGTTATTAGTCTAACGGTACCAAGTGGGTTCCATTCATTAGCGCAAAACGGAGTCAACGCTGAAAATGAAAATACCTTAAACATTGCTTTAGCCGTTATTCTTCTGGTGGCTTATGTGCTTTACCTGGTGTTTATGATCAAAACCCATCCGGATTTTTTCAGAAGCGAAGGTGAAGGTCACGGACACTATCATCAGAATCGTTGGTCGCTCACCAAAGCCATAAGTTTATTAGTAGTGGCTTCTGTGATGGCTGCTTTCATGAGTGAAGTACTCGTTGGCGCAGCGGAAGAAACGGGTGAAGTGTTAGGTATGTCGAGCGTATTCATTGGTGTTATTTTTCTGGCAATCGTGGGCGGTGCTGCCGAAAGTATTTCAGCCGTTACGATGGCCACTAAAAATAAAATGGATTTAAGTTTAGGGATTGCACTAGGGAGTTCCATACAAATCGTTCTTTTCATTGCTCCCATACTGGTGCTCTTAAGTCTGGTCGTTGGGCCAGGTCAAATGAATCTTATTTTTCCGCGTGCATTAATTCTAACTTTGTTTTTTTCTGTGATATTGGCCGCTATGATTTCCGGAGACGGTCGGTCGAACTGGTACAAAGGAGTTCAACTTATTCTTATCTATCTGATTATAGGCATGGTCCTTTATTTTATTCCTTCATAACATGAGTGATCAGAATTTTTGGAAACAACGTGTTAAGGAAAGCGCTGTCTTAAGCCCTGTTGATCGTATTTCTGAAGTCCTGTTTGGATTAATCATGGTACTTAGTTTCACAGGTGCGATTACTGTTGGTACAGATGGGCGTGAAGAAATTCGGGAATTACTATGGGCTGCGCTTGGATGTAATGTGGCTTGGGGACTTGTCGATGCTATCATGTACCTGATGAACGTGGCTGTGGAAAGAGGACGTGCTATTACTGTTTTAAAAAGAGTCGTTCAATTGAAAGACGCACAAAGCATTCGTGCTTTGTTGAAAGAAGAAATGAAACCTGCTCTGTCAGCCATTGTTACGAATGAAGAATTAGATGCGCTTGGTAATCGTTTAAAAAAATTACCTGAACCTTCAAAGAGGTTTTTACTTACGATCACGGACTTCATGTCAGGTGTTCAAATTTTTTTTCTTGTCTTTTTATGTACATTACCCGTTGCACTTCCATTCGCATTCTTCGATAAAATTTCACTGGCTATGCGAACCTCTAATGGAGTGGCTTTGTTGATGTTATTTATTGGTGGATATGTTTTGGCAGGATATGCCGGATTCAGACGATTCATCACAGCTGCTGCATACACTCTTATTGGAGTATTGCTGGTTGCATTAACCATGGCACTGGGAGGATGAAAAAAATAATGATTTGTTTTGCCGTTTGTATCATTGGCGTTTCTTCCACATCCGCCCAATCAGATTCTTCACGCTGGAGTTTTAATCCGGATGTAAATTTTTATTTAATTCCGGATGATTTTTTTGTTCTACCTGTATTTCGGGCAGATAAAAACTGGCTCCATCTGGAAGCCCGATACAACTACGAAGATCGTCAAACTTTTTCCGGATGGTTTGGATATAATTTCATGGGTGGAAAAAAGTTGGAGTATACCATTACCCCAATGATTGGAGGGGTGGTCGGTCTTTCAAATGGTATTGCCCCGGGTTTAGAAATTACACTTTCTTATAAAAACTTTGAACTATACACCGAAGCTGAAAATTATTTTGATCTTGAAACATCAGAAAACAACTTCTTTTACAACTGGACTGACCTTACCTATTCGCCTACCGATTGGCTGTGGTTTGGCATCAGTGGTCAACGCACACGGCTTTATCAAACCGATCTTGATATTCAACGTGGTTTACTGATTGGTGCTGGAGTTAAAAATCTGGAACTGACTACCTATTGTTACAACCTCGGTTTTGATGATCCGTTTTTCTTAATTACGCTATCAGCAAACTTTTAACAACGGTGTAAAGCATGTAGTTTCGCCAATTAAATTTCTTATATGACCAATGCCATTTACCTGACAACTACGGAAGCATACTCTGGAAAATCCCTTGTTGCTCTGGGGCTTATGAACCTACTGGCTTCAAAAGCAGAAAGGATTGCTTACTTCAAACCGGTGATCAGTTGCGATAAACCTGAGAACGATAGTCACCTCTTCACGATTGCTACACATTTCCAACTTACCTCCAGGTACAGTAGCATGTTTACATTTACCCGAAAAGAATTGATTAAGCATATGAATGCAGGAAGGGAAACCTTCATTATTGATTCCATCATTAATAAATTCAAACTACTTCAGGAAAGTCATGATTTTGTAGTAGTGGAGGGAACTGACTTTACAAACATTACGAATGAAGAGTTTGATATCAACATTTCAATTGCTGAAAATCTGGGCATCCCAGCAGCCATTATAATAAATGCAGAAGGAAAACCAGAACAAGAAATTATTGATGTGGCATCGTCTACCACAAAAAGTTTTCGCGATAAGGGTGTTCAGGTAATCATGGTTATTGCAAACAAAATTCATGAAGCAACTAAAAACACACTCCATGAGAAACTTGTGAAAGCACTTCCTGTCCACATTCTCGTTAGTACCATTCCATCCAGTAAAGAATTAGGAAATCCTACTATGAAGGAAATCCTTGAATCCGTTGGAGGAGAAGTGTTACTAGGTGAGCATCTGTTGTCGAATACAGTTGATGCTTCTATTGTTGGCGCTATGCAACTTCATAATGCATTGTCGCGCTTGCAGAAAAATACACTCATCGTAACACCGGGTGACCGAGGCGATATTATTATTGGAGCATTGCAAGCAAATATTTCAAAGAACTATTCCAAAATAGCTGGATTAATTTTGACGGGTGGATTACTTCCGGAAGAAACTATTCTCAGACTTATTGAAGGTTTGGATACTGTAGTACCCATCATCGCAGTGAAAACCGGAACATTTGCAACTGTTACCCGTGTAGCGAATGCGCGGCCAATGATTCATCCTGATAACAAAGAAAGAATTGCCTTGGCAATCAGTCTGTTTGACCAACATGTAGATGTTCAGGCACTCAGTGAAAAAATTGTTTCATTCCACTCTCCGAACATCACACCCCGCATGTTTCAATATCAAATTGTTAAGCGTGCAAAAGAAAAGAGGAAACACATTGTGTTACCAGAAGGTGATGACGACCGGATTTTACAAGCTGCCGATTTATTGATTGCCCAAAATGTTGTTGACCTTACAATTCTTGGAAACAAAGATGCTGTTGCTGCCTCCATCAAGCGTTTGAATTTATCTCTTGACATGGAGAAGGTGAACATTGTTGATCCTGCTACGGATCATCGCTTTAATGATTTTGTAAACACCTTGCACGAACTCCGCAAAGAAAAAAATGTAACATTTGAAATGGCACGAGATCTCATGCTGGATGTTTCATATTTTGGTACGATGATGGTGTTTAAAGGCGAGGCTGATGGAATGGTTTCGGGTGCAGCGCATACAACACAACATACTATCCGCCCTGCATTGCAGTTTGTGAAAACAAAACAGGGTGTTTCAACAGTGTCTTCCGTGTTCTTTATGTGTTTGCCAAACCGGATTTCAATTTTTGGTGATTGTGCAGTAAATCCCAATCCAACGTCAGAGCAGCTGGCTGATATTGCCATTTCATCTGCTGACACCAGTAAGATGTTTAACATTGAACCAAAAATTGCCATGTTATCTTATTCATCGGGTAGTTCGGGTGCCGGAGCAGATGTTGATAAAGTGAGAAAGGCAACGGAGTTAGTGCGCCAACGCAGACCCGATCTGAAAGTGGAAGGTCCTATTCAGTATGATGCTGCCGTGGATCCTTCCGTAGGAAAAAAGAAAATGCCAAACTCTGAAGTTGCAGGACAAGCGAATGTGTTAATTTTTCCAGATCTAAATACAGGAAACAATACCTACAAAGCAGTGCAACGCGAGACAGGTGCATTGGCGATTGGCCCGATGTTGCAGGGACTCAATAAACCTGTGAATGATTTAAGTAGGGGTTGTACTGTAGATGATGTTTTCAATACGGTTGTTATTACCGCCATCCAAGCTCAAGAAGTATGAACGTATTTGTTATTAACTCGGGAAGTAGCTCCATCAAATATCAGCTTATTCAAATGCCTGATGCAAAGGTAATTTGTTCTGGGTTGATCGATAGAATTGGGTTAGATGGATCAGCCATTCATCATAAAGCATTTTTGAAAGGAACCGAACAGGTTCTAAAGAAACAGCTCCTAATAAAAAATCATTCTGACGGACTGACGGAAGCAGCAAAATTACTCACTGATTCTGAAATAGGAGTGATCAAAAACCCGGATGAAATTCACGTTGTGGGGCATCGTGTGGTACATGGAGGGGAAAGTTTTTCAAGCACCATGATCATTACAGAAAACGTGAAGAAAAAAATAAAGGAGTTGTTTCCTCTTGCACCGCTTCATAATCCACCAAACTATTTGGGAATTGAAGTTGCTGAGAAAATTTTTACAAATGCAAAACAAGTAGCTGTGTTTGATACTGCCTTTCATCAAACTATGCCTCCGGTTGCATACCGAATAGCAATTCCTAAATCTTTTTATGAGGAGCATCAGATACGTGCTTATGGATTTCATGGAACCAGTCATAAATATGTTTCTGAAAGAGCTGCTGCGTATTTGAAGAAGAAAGATTCAAAAATCATTACCGTCCATCTTGGCAATGGCTGCAGCATGACCGCTATTAGAGATGGAAAATGTATTGATACAAGCATGGGTTTTGGGCCGATGAATGGGTTAATCATGGGCACGCGTACAGGAGATATTGATCAGTCCATTATTTTTCATCTGGTAAATGAGCTTGGTTACACATTGGATGAATTAAATGCTATTCTAAATAAAAAGAGCGGGATGCTAGGCCTTACAGGATTCAGCGACATGCGGGATGTAAAATCTGAATACAAAAAAGGAAACGCAGAGGCAATCCTGGCCTACGAGATGTATGCCTATCACATCAGAAAATATATTGGATCATTTATGGCGGTGCTCAACGGTTTGGACGTGCTTGTGTTTACTGCCGGGGTTGGAGAGAATGATTCACTCACGCGCGAATTGTCTTTAAAAAACATGGATTCCCTTGGCATTCACCTCGATGAAAAGAAAAATAATGAAGGCGGTAAAGGAACGTATGAAATTAACAGGGGAGATGCATCTGTTAAAATCCTGGTGATCCCTACAAACGAAGAATTGGAGATTGCACAGCAATGTTATGCGCTTCTTTCCAATTCTCTACAATAACTCTGGAAGAGTTGTTTTAATTGTCTGTAATAGTTTTCAAGCATGTTCTCCTCCTCATTCAGATTAATAAAACAATGACATGCTAATGAATCAACTTTTCCGGAGGACGTTCTTGCAGGTAATTGACTATTATTTCTAAAGCCTTATGTGCTGGTTGATGCTCGTCATAAATCTTTCAAAGATCTTCCATAGTCATTCATTTCTTCTGTCTTCAATGAAGTGGAGAAAGGGCAACACAACTATCCAATCGGATTTCAATTTCTGAAATCATTTCACGGTAACGTGGGCTGCCAACGGCATGATACTCATTGCGGAACTGCTCAGGTGTCAAGCCCTCAGGAAGATCAGCAATGGAGGGGAAGAAGTAATCCAAAAGAAGTTTGTGCTTCAGTAATTGCTGCATCGCCAAAGCATCTTCGTCAGAGCTTGTGGCCACTTCAGCAAAGCGCACTCCGGCACGATCCGCAGCAATATCAGTAAACGAAAATCCACTCCCCTCTCCATGCGTATCTACTTGCTCTTTGATCAAACCACCAGCATCACTCACAAACGAATTTTCCAATACTGCCAACGCAGCACTAAGTGAAAAGTGACGCGACCAATCTGCTCGCCCTCGCAATGTTGTACCCTTGCGCAGTAAAACAGCATTGCGCACTAATTTACTGTTGCGGTCTAATCCAACAAGTTGCGCTATGTGCTCATCACCCAGAACGATACCGAGGGCGAGGATGGCAGCACGGTTGTGATCGACATTACTGATCGGATCGGATGTTGGTTTTGAAATGGGAGCAAAAGCCAATCGCAATAATGCAACAAATCTTTTTTCACCTGGAGGAATACTTGCACTTGCCGAAACAAGTTTCCGTAACTGATCACGTGTGGCATGCGTTAAGCGAGGAGACGTTCCGCCAAATAAACCCCAAGAAGCAACGCCAATAATAACCATTACAATGAATATCATCAATTTCAATCGCTGATATAATAACCCAAGTCCAAGCCACACGCCAATACAACAGGCTACCATCGGGATGGCTGTGTTAATCCAAATTGGAAAATATCCTCCTTTTGCAGAACGGATAATCAGGGCAAGACCAATAACAATAATCGGAATCAATACAACCTGAAGCAATCGCTTCCGAACTGTTTGCGCACGCACGACCATAAATGCAGCCACAATTCCAAGGGCACCATAAAAGCCAAGCTGAAGTAAAATGGTTGCTGCGAGATAGGCTGGCTTCCAACCAACACCGAGTATTCCTTGTATGGCTTCAGAAAATCGATGGGGCGGTAGTAGCGGTATAGGAGCTAATAATAGCATCAACACTACAACTATCAACGCTGCTACTCTATATACAATACCTTTCGAATTTTCCCAAGACATGGTTTTCGGTTTTGTTGTTAAGGTACAAAAACTCATAATTACAAAACGGAGTTTCATGTTGTAAATACTGCGCGATCTCCTGTGGAAAAAGAGACGCATTTCGTCAAGTAATATCTGCAGGTGATCAGACTTGTTGCCCCCGACATGTTTTTATACGTTCCTTAGAATATCATTTGTAAAACCTCAAATCATAAAAACATTAAACTATGAAAAAGATCATTTCATTTTCCTGGGCTCATGCCTTGGTAGGCGTTGCCCTCACTGGCCTTCTGTTTTCGTTTTCAAGCTCAACCGGATCGGGCGCACATAGTGTTCAGATTTATCTTGATAGTAAACTGGTTATCGAGCAGTATATCAGCTCGAAGGCAAACACTCCTAAATTAATTTTAAATCCATCTGAAAAACATAATGAGCTTATCGTGAAATACAATGAATGTGGAAGAACCGTCTCGGGTAGAAAAATTACTCTGAAAGATGACCATGATAAGGTATTGAAAGACTGGAGCTTTGAAGGTGAATCTACCGGCTATAAAGAATCGATGTCATGCCTTGTGAAGGATATCATTGCATTGAAACCAAAAGGAAGCAACACGCTTAAGTTGTATTATTCCTCAACTGATTTTCCGGATGGATCACAAATCGCTTCTATCGTGATTGGCGACAAATCAAGCACTGCCTCTAACCAGAGTAGATAAACTTACCTGTTAAACTCCAGAAGTACTCAAGTATTGAAATATTCCACAGAAATAAGGATACCGAAAATGCTTGAGTACTTTACACATTGAAATATTATCGCTTAAATAATGTGCTACCTAAAATTCTCTGAACGACTTGATCCTTTAAACTTCGGCTCATGGGGATGCGGGCATTATCAAGAACGATTTCATCTCCTTCAATTGCCTTAATGTGCGGTATGGAAACCAAAAAAGATTTGTGAACTTTTAAAAACTGATGCTTCGGTAATTGATTCTCAAGACTTGTTAAGGTGATATAGGTAATTAACTTTCGATCTGCCAGATGTATAACAGCATAGTTCTGCATTCCTTCAATATACAAAACATCACGAAAGAAAACTTTTTCAAACTTGCGATCACATTTAACAAAAAAATAATCAACCTGAGGTGCAGTATTGCTTTCCGCGCGCGTTTTCAATTGGAAATATTCAAGCGCTTTTTGAGATGCTTTTAAAAATCTTACAAAGGTAATGGGCTTTACAAGGTAATCTATAACATCGAGTGCGTATCCTTCAAGAGCATAATTGGAATACGCTGTTGTAAAAATAGTAAGGGGTGGGTTTCTTAATGACTTGAGAAAATCAATCCCATTAATTTTTGGCATGTGAATATCCAAATAAATCAAATCTATTTTCTGTTCATTCAAATAGGAAGAAGCTTTCAATGCATTTTCACAAGAAGCAACGCAATTAAGAAAGTCAATTTGTTGCGCGTGTTCTTCAAGCCCTTTGCGGGCAAAAGGCTCGTCATCGATAATGAGGCAATTTAGTTTCATGCGTTGCTCAATGCTTCAGTAATGTGAATGGAAAGATTCACTTCATAACTATCCGGCCTGTTGTCAATCACCAATTCGTGCCGATTTTCGTGCAGCAGTTCCAGTCTGCGTTGTACGTTTTTTAATCCGATACCCATATAACCATTCACAATCGCTTTACTTTCACGCGTATTAAATACGGAAAGTTCAACGTGCGCTCCATTCCGGATGATTCGGATTCTTACTTCGTTTTTATTTGGATGATGTGATACATGCTTAAATGCATTTTCTACAAAGGGAATAAACAGTAAAGGAGAAAGTGTGAATCCGTTTAAATTTTCTCCTACCTCAAACGAAATGATATAGTTTTCGTCCTTGCGCATTCGCTGAAGCGCGATGTAATTTTTCAGATAGGTAATTTCTTTCTCTATCGGAATCTCCTTTCCATTGCATTCATACAATTGATATCGTAACATTTCAGAAAAAGCCGACAAGGATTCACGCGCTGAAATATTATGCTTATCAATCTGAAAGTAAATGGTATTGATTGAATTGAAAACAAAATGAGGATTGATCTGCGCTTTCAGATACTCCAGTTCGGAACTCAGTTTTTCAACTTCTAATTTCCGAATCAACTCGCGTTGAAAATACCATGCCTTGCTTAAATAGAGCGCAACATGAAAGGACAGGTAAAACAAACCAATTGAAAAATTATAATATGTATTATAAAATAAAGACTTCTGGTTTTCATTTCCCAGGACATAACCATGAAGATAAACATCGTGTATATTTTTCAGCAGAACATACAGACTCAAAGTAACAACCAATAAAAAAGCATAAGCCACAATTTTCTTCTGCTGCAAGAACTTCGGAATCAGCATCAGTACATTGAAATAAATCATCAAGGCCAACAAACCATTCCGCACGATAATCTCTAATGCGAACTGATCAAATCCTGCAGTGTTGATGAAATCACTTTTAGTAAACATGTGAAAGACAACGGTGGCAATCCAAAAAATGATTTGATCAA
The DNA here is from genome assembly GCA_036787535.1 of Chryseolinea sp. Lineage (GTDB taxonomy): Bacteria > Bacteroidota > Bacteroidia > Cytophagales > Cyclobacteriaceae > Chryseolinea. The sequence continues at coordinate 55,053 of DAIQPD010000004.1, read as the reverse complement.
ATTTGTACTTCCAGAAATGATTCATGCGCTCAAATTAGGAATTTTCATCCCGTTAAACCTTCATACTATTGGACTTTCGTCAAGGAAATGTTACGGCTTGTCAAAAGAAAACTCTCAAGTACATGGTGAGTCTTCTCTATAAATTTGTTTTCATTCCTACTAGTCGATTGGCTCAGAATGACTTTCTGATTAAAGAATACCTTTTACTTCTGGCCAACCCTAGCATCAATATCCAATGAAAATTCCCGAAGATTGATATTATCCATTCCTCTGCTGTCGAATGGATATTCGATCATCGCTTGAAAATTTCGGAGTGTTACTAATATCAGACTGGTAAGAGCCAGGAATACATAAATTCCCCAGGTTGGAATAAGAGAGTCCAAACGATACAAAACAATTGGAGCCTGAATCAATGGAAAAATGATAATGAAAAAAATACTATAAAAACGAAGTCCACCCATAGTGCGATGATTCACGAGACTAATCAAATAGACAGAGCCTTCAGTAACATCCTTTAGATATCGAACCATTCGAAGCACGTTGCGCTTAGAAATTTCATCTCGGTACATTTCAATAAAGGAAAATATTCTATTTAGTTTTAGTTGCAGAGGTTCATACGCTGCCTTTCGGTTCTCTAGTTGATCAATAAGTTGTGAAACCATTCCTTTCAACAGGTCATTTGCTTCCTGCTTTTTTTCGGCAGGCAAGTCTTCAGCTACCTGAAACGAATAATGAAGTGCCATTGAACCTCCTTTGAATAAACTAAAAAATTCCAATGCCTTATCTCTTCGCTTGAATGCAGCCTGCATGGAAAAATGCAAAGGGAAGACCACGCAAAGACTGAATAACAAAAGATCCATATGAAACTTGATCTGGAAATGAATGGCTAAAAAAGCGGCAATCTGCGAGATCACCAGACCTAAAAAAGTTTGTATATTGAAGTAGTTTAAAAATTTCATAGCGATGAAGCAGTGTTATGGCATATTGTTCTTTCTGATTATTCTATTCAAACCTTCCTTTGGTCAGAACGTTCCACTCTTTCAGAAAAAGGAAATCATCAACATTCGGATAAGTGGTTCAATCAAATCTATTAAAAAGAAGTCAAACGACTCTACGTTTGTTAGTGGAAAGTTTCAATACGATAAAGGTAATGATCAATGGGCTACCATTCCGACAAAAGCACGCGTTCGCGGAAACTACAGATTAAGAAATTGCTACTTCCCACCCATCAAACTAAAATTCAACAAGAAAGAAGTTGCGTCTACTCTTTTTGAGGGAAACAAAGCTTTAAAACTTGTTGTCCCTTGCAAAATATCAGCAGACAAGAATACTCTTATCCGCAAAGAATATTTATGCTATCAGTTTTATCAGGTTTTATCGCCTTACTATTTTCGAACTCGATTGGCCAATCTCGCGCTCACCGAAATTTCTCAAAAAAAACCACGCTCCTATGAGCTGCTTTCCTTTTTTGTAGAAGATAATTCAATGGTAGCGAAACGCGGCAACGGAAAAGTGATTGAAAAAAAAGGTATTAACCCAGGAGCCTTTGATGAAAAACAATCTCTACGTAACGATTTCTTTCAATATATGATTGGCAATGCCGATTGGTCCGCAGTCTTTCAACATAACAGTAATACCTTATTCGTTGATGGAAAATACATACCATTGTCGTATGATTTTGATATGGCTGGTTTTGTAAATGCCGGATACTCACATGATAATCCGCCTACATTAGGAACAGGCGATCCGCGCGAACGAGTGTATCGCGGATTCTGCAAATCAGAACCGGCCATGCAAGAAATCAGGAAAGAGTATTTAGAAAAAGAATCGTCACTACATGCTCTTATCGATCAACACGAAACGTTCTTCACCAAATATGAATTGAAGGATATGCATGGTTATCTGGATGCTTTTTTTGAAATGCTGAAAAACGATAGTCTGTTCAAAAATTCAATTGTAGAATCGTGCAGAAAAAAGTAAACAGGGTTGATCGTTATCGGCCTGTCCGAATACACCTGAAATGGGATGCTTCCAGAATTCACGCTATCTTTCCATCCTTATTATTCATATTCATGAAATTGCAGATAAATGATCACATATGATCATGTTTAATTGTTTGTTAACATTGCCAAAAGAAATTACAAATGAGCGATCCAAAAAAAGAAATACCTCAGTCTAAAATTCTCACCCTTGATATTGGGGGCTCTACTATAAAGGGAACCGTGCTGGATCAGGACGGAAAAATAATACAGGATTATAAGAAATTGCAAACACCGGATAAGCCAACACCGGAAAGGGTTTTAGAAATCATACAAAAACTCGCAAGAGACTTTCAAGATTATGATCGTATTTCGGTTGGATTTCCTGGGTTCATAAAAAAAGGAATTGTCCTTACTGCTCCCAACTTAATTAATGATGCCTGGAAAAATACAAATCTGAATAGACTTATTGGCGATGCATTGCAAAAACCAGTGCGAACGGTAAACGATGCTGACTTGCAAGGTCTGGGTGTGGTGAGTGGTGAAGGTTTGGAAATGGTTATTACACTGGGCACCGGATTCGGGACAGCACTCCTACTCGATGGAAATCTGTTGCCGCATCTTGAACTGGCCCATCACGCCATTACAAAACATTATACCTATGATAGCTATGTGGGCGATGATGCATTCGAAAGTAAAGGTCAGGAGAAGTGGAACAAGCGAGTGAAAAAAGTTTTGATGATGCTGAAAACAGTATTCAACTACGACCGGCTTTATATTGGTGGAGGTAATTCGAATAAGCTTACCTTTAAACTGGATGACAACATGATCATCATCACCAACAAAGATGGTATCAGAGGTGGTGCAAGATTATGGCAACTAGATGAAAAGCTCTTCTTCAAAGCCGGTACACACTAATTCAAAACGAGTATTACCTTGTCTCCATCTAATATTTTAAGATTTACTTTGTTTGCATTCTTTGGCGCGGTCAACAGTCCAATGAAAAAGTGAACTCCAATACTTCAAAAGAATATTCTGCAGCTTCTTGAGTAACTATAGGTGGGTTCACTCGAACAAAAAATGTTAAGTCCATTCAAAAAAGATATAAATTGGATTGTCGAATATGCCGTTATTCTAGCTCAATCAAATGAAATCAATTCTTAGAAAGGTAGTATATAGTGGGGTAAAGAACACGATGCCCAAACTTCAGGAAAGATCACTCATTCTTTCGAACAGTATTGCACTCATCTCTGCCATTCTTACAACTCCCTACCTTATATACAGTTTACAAAATGGCTGGTCATTTTACGACTCAGTAATAGGCATCACCATCGTGACCCTTTTTGGAACACTCATTCTGAATTCCATTGGGTTTGTAAAATCAGGAAAGGTCCTCATTAGCTTAGCCATCCCGGCAGCCAGTTTTACACTCATGTTTATAAACAGAGTTCAACATCCGGAAAATTTTCAATATGCACCTGGCTCCGGAATTTATGCAGTCCTTATGGCTACTTCCGTTTTTCCTTTATTGATTTTTTCCAAACAGGAAAGAAAACTAATGTTGATGATTGTGATTATAAACTTCATTCTCTTTGGTTCAATTGATACATCACTTCGTCTGTTCAGCACGCTGCATCAAATACCATCGTTGCAACAATTCATTGCAAGTAACCTGGCCCTCCTCTTGTCATACCTGTTGCTAACGGGAAGTGTCCTTTCCTTAAAAAGTATTGTTGATGGGTTTGAAGTACAAAACAATGAACTGATAGAAAGATTGCATCAAAAAAATATTGCGTTGGAAAATTCAAATCACGAATTGCACACGCTCAACATCGACATTGAAACAAAAAATGAAGAAATGCAGGCTCAAAGCGAGGAGCTTATGCAAAGTCAGGAGAACCTGATCGAAGCGAACAATGAAATTGAGCGGCAGAAGACTGTGCTAGAAAAACAGAATGAATCACTCGAAGGGTTGTTGGATGAAAAAAGTAAAAATTTATTACAAACCAACCAGGAGCTGGTAAATCAAAATAATGATCTCCAACAATTTTCATATACAGTTTCGCATAATCTTCGGGGTCCAGTGGCCAGTATGCTGGGGCTGATGAACATTCATCGCATAGCTGAAACAGCAGAAGATCAAAAACATATTTTAAGTCTAATCGAAAAGTCTGCCCAATCGCTGGAAGTCATAATTCACGACCTCAATAAAATCATAGACATTCGAAATGATAAGTTCGCCAATTTTGAAGTGGTTTACTTCGAGCGGGAGTTAGCCCTTATCAAACAATCTCTAAATACCTTTATCACCGAAAATGATGTACAAATAGCAGCCGATTTTCAATGCGATCAAGTAGTATCCATAAAAGCGTATGTGAACAGTATTTTGTATAATCTGGTGAGTAATGCTATTCAGTATCGTTCGCATAAACGGAAACCTTCCATTAAAATTTTAACCTTTGTTTCCGATGGTCATATTCTACTAGAGGTAACCGACAATGGACTGGGAATCGATCTTTCCAAACACGGGGAAAATTTATTCAAACTTTATAAACGGTTTCACATACACACTCAGGGAAAAGGGATTGGGTTGTTTCTTGTAAAACAACAGGTAGAAAAGCTGAGCGGCCATATACAAGTAGAAAGTAAACCCGATAGCGGCTCAACGTTTAGAGTTTTGATTCCTGTAAAGTAAAGAAGATTAAATCAGTAATCTTATACTATCCTAAATCCAGAATCAGACGTATGAAAAAGCCGGTATACACTCTTATCTTTTTTAGTCTTATCGCTTTCAACTGTATAGCGCAGAATACACCTGTACATGAATACCTGATGAAGCAGGATTTTCCAGATAGTGTTCGGAATGTTCCTGCAGAAACATTGCAAGGAGAAACAATAACTCTTGAACGGATACTTTCGAAGTATAAAGGAAAAACAATTGTGCTAGATGTTTGGGCATCATGGTGTCGCGACTGCATTGTGGGTGTTCCGAAATTAAATGATATTATAAAACGTACTGCTGACGAAAACATAGTTTACGTTTTTCTTTCCGTAGACGATAATGCAGAGAAGTGGCGATTGGCTATTGAACGATTTAAAATTCCCGGGGAGCACTTTCGTATAAAAGCGGGATGGAAAAATCCATTCGCAAATTATATCGCACTGGATTGGGTGCCGCGGTATATGATTCTGAATGACTCCGGAAGAGTAGTGAAACCCAAGGAAATTACAGCAGAAGGTCTTGATGAGTTATTGGGGAAATAACACTCTCTGAAATAATGATTCAATTGCTCTGTAGAAATTTAAAACAGCATCATTGAAGAATTGATAAGATCCGTCAGCGTCCCCGAGGTGGGATACACTGAAGAGAAAAAAAAGGAAATCACTTTTGATCTTTATGTATGTTGATCTGCAACACATTCCGCTTGGGTTCAAGACTTGCTCCCTGATAAACACATTCCCACTTCGAATCGGCTTGAATACCTTCTACTGTATTGCCATTTAAAATTACCGAGCCATTTTTATAAATGTATTCAGCATAGGCGTAGAGCGACCCCGCAACCTCTGTTGGGTTCAATTTATTGTACCGGATTTGAAAATCAGGTAATCCTAAAGTATGAAGACCAACGGTATCCATAAAACTTGTATTGTCTTCATTTATGGAGAAGAAGCGTACATTTATTAACCCAAAAGGTGATGTAAATCCATCCTGATCAATTTGTTTGATGTACATAGTAGTAGGAACGATCTTCTCACTGGTTGTAAAAAAAATAGCAATTGGGTTTAAAGACTTTGAAACTGCGTATACTAATTTTTGAAATATCTCTACCCGTTTTATGTAAGGGAGTGGGAGCGACATCAAATCATTCAGAAGAAGTTCGCATTTAAAATCACTCGTGCGTTCTTGTGCCTCTTCCCAATGCCATTGCTGTGCATAAAGTTTAGTAAGGTCTGATGATAATGCTGACTTTTTATCTGACCGAATAATTACGCATTGACCGGGTATGATCCCTTCCGCAAACGAGACGGGATAGTCCTTAAAAAAAATATTGGATAGCGTTTTTATTTTTTAGCGAATCAAAGTGAAATGAACTGAATAGCGGTTGTAGTTCTCGGTTAAGAGCCTCCTGATCGATAGAAGCAAGCGGTTGGTCAAACAAAAGTCTGACGAATAGCATTCCGTCTTAGTATGTGATAACAGGTTGGGCTTTTGGCTTTCGTTTGAAAAGATTCATGCAGCAAATTGATATAAACAAGTATAGAAATTTAACCCGATTTATTTAATTCTTCACATCGTATCTCATTTCAGGTATGCGCAAACTAACCAATGTAGCTAGCTTCTACTATTTCGGTCTATGAGGACACCATAGTCGTTAACTTAAGCCCCAGCAGGGCGGTATATTGGTAAAAAATAATTATTAACAGCAAAAGTGCCGTAGAGATACATTACGTCCCTAACGGGACTAAAATCATTTGAACAAATCTCACACTCCCGATATTTTATCCCTATAGGATAATTGAATTCTTAAGTTAACGACTATGGTGAGGACACAGACCAAGGAAAAGGACACAAGACAGAGGAAAAGGGAGGTATAGACCAAGAAAAAGAATTGGTTATTTTAGCTGCATGAAATCACGCTTGAACTTTTACCTTTTCATCGCTGCGTTGGTTATTCTGGATGCCGCGTTGATTCGCAGTCCAAATCTTTTAGGAAAGATTGGATTGTTTGTTTACAAGTATCATTATTTGCGAACATTCCCGAAAGCATTGTTAACCGTCTTCCTGGTGGTTGGCATTACCATTATTTTTTCAGAGACGATACGATTCGTTGTAAAGAAACAGCTAATAAAAAATCTTACTGGAAAGGTATTGTTCTTTCTGCTCACCGCCCTGTCAGTTGCTCTTGCTATAAAAGTGGGACTAGATTTCTCTTCCGGAAGTTATGCACACACCGGTCTTCGGTTTCGATCAGGCGCGTACTTGTTACCTGCAATACTGGTTTTGGTATTTGTGTATGGCTGGTTGACGTTGCCTAAGATCTCATTGCCGTTTCCGGAATCTCCTGTGATGACTGATGATGATAATAAGCCGAGTATTGAGTAGTACATTGACTAGCCGTCAGAGTCCCCGAGGCGGAAGACTCTTCGGAGAAAAAATAACGAACAACGTTTCGGAAATTTACTAGTTAACACCACCCGGTTCTAACTTAAATCCAATCACCAAAATATCATCTGTTTGTGGATTTTTGCCTTTCCAGTCCTCAATGCGCTGATCCAGAATTTGTTTTTGCTCTTCCATTGGCTTCTCATGAATTTCGAGAAGGAGTTTATTAAAATTCTTGGTTAGAAACTTTGTTCCGTCCTTGCCCCCGAACTGATCACGATACCCATCAGAAAACAAATAGACAATGGTAGTCTCTTCAATCGGAACCTTGTGTTTGCGATAAGTAAATTCATGATTTCGTTTTGAGCCACCGATTGGATGAACATCACCTTTGATCTGGGTGAGCTTGCCCTCCTGAATGTACACCAATGGATTTTTTGCTCCGGCAAATTCTAAAATGCTTTTCTCTTTCCTATAGATACACAACGCGATGTCCATGCCGTCATTATTACCTGTCTTTTCTTGTTGAAGAGCAGATTGGATATTCTTATTTAATTCGTACAGAATTTGATCGGGTTCGGCAATGCCAGAACCCACAATGCTGTTTAATGCATTCATACCGATCATCGACATGAATGCACCCGGAACGCCATGACCAGTACAATCTGCAGCCGCAATAATTACATCCGGACTGTACCAACTTTTAATTTCTGAGAACCAGTAAAAATCACCGCTTACAATATCGCGTGGCTTTAATAAGATAAAGGAATCGGAAATCAATTTTTTCTGAAGATCAGGTTTGGGTAACATGGCTTCCTGTATTCGTTGCGCATAATTAATGCTGCTCTTAATACTTTTATTCTGATGATCAATTTTTTTGTTGGCTGCCAGCGAGCGTCTGTAACTAAAAATCATAACCAACACGAGGGCCGCGAGTAACAGCGCACCGAAAATAATAGAATTACGAATCAGTGCTTCATTCCGGAGTGCTGTTTCCTGTTCCTGAATCCGTAGATCTGAAAGTGCTTTGTCTTTATTGAGCAAGTCAATTTCCATCTGGCGTTTTTCATTCACAACACGTTCTTGCTCAAGAGAAGATTCGGTTTCCTTTAGCGAATATCGCGTGGAGAGCAGGGAGTCTTCTGCATTGTGAAGAAGTTTGGTTTGTTTATCCAATTGTTCTCGGGTAGTTTTTTGCGCGAGATCTTTTTCTTTTACCTGACTTTCCAACGCTTCCTTTTGCTTTTGCTTTTGTTGTTCTTGCTGCTGCCGCTGAATCAATTTATTATTTAGTTCCTTGTACTCATTTACCTTATCCATTTTCCCAAGACGTGCATAGTAATTAGTTAATAATTCATAACACTGTTGCTGTTTAAGCTCATCGCCTTGTCGAAGCGTAATGGCCAGTGCCCTTTCTAGAGGCTCAACTCCTTTTTTATATTTGGCTTGTGCACCGTATGCGACAGATAGATTCATCAAGGCATCCAGTATGTAACCTGATTTTTTTAATTCTTCGGCAACTTCCAAAGCATTCTGATAATTTTCCAATGCCTTGTCATAGCTCTTTTGTGAAATGAGCAATTGCCCCATCCGGTCGTAACAGAGATAGAGCAATACTTGATCATTCGATTTCTTAGCGTATGAAATACTTTGAATGAGGTAGGTTGAAGCTTTCTCTGGATGTTGGCTCTCCACATAAACTTTGGATAACTCATAGGCATAAAAGGATGCTTTGCCATTGTCTTTTGCTTTGATAGCCGTTTGAAGAAGTTGTTCCAACTCACCAATACTCTGCTGGCCTGTCGCTGTCAAGGACACGAATATCAAGCAAAAAATAAAAGAGATCCTTATAAAGTTTTTTTTCATAGAAGTCGGAACATCAATCTCGATTGTTTGAGATTAAAGGGGCAACTAAAGGTAAGAAGAAAATAAATTTTGAATCCCTCTCCGGATCTCTTCTTCGTTCCTTAAAGAATTTAAACATACACCGATCTTACACAACGGGTATAAGCAGATAAGAATGGAATGAAGTGAATCTTGCCTCGTACAGATAGTTTTGTTGCATCCATAGTCTTTGCATGTAATGTGCGTTAGCCTTATGTGACAGCACATCAACAAACGCATATACACAAACGGACGTCACGCTTGTTGCTGAATCAAATCACACACAACATTAACAAAAGCTAAACGGCTTATTTAAGTTTAAACGCTACAATCGATTTTTTCATGAAAGTCGGAACATAAACAATTCTTTCTGCTGCATTATATCCGATATCGGCAGTATTTCTCTTTTGCTCACGAGTATCAAGCATGATCTCCAGTTTCCCTTCTTTATCCAAATAGTAAATTAATCCGGGCCAACATGAAACAACGTAATCTCCATTTCCAACGGGTTCAATTCCATCACCACCAATTTCGGTTGTGGCTATCGTGATTAGCTTTTTGTCAGCACCTGTTTTGAATATATCATTCGCAGTGAGAATGTAAAGATCGTTGTCCACGGACTTCAATCCATTAACTCCCTTAAGTCCGCTCAGGTAGAGTTCAGCTTTTCCTTTTATTATCGTGTGGACATTTCCATTCTTTGAATCAGAAACATAGACAATACCTTTTTTATCGATAGTGATGTCATTCAAACCAGTAGCACCTTCAACCGGAATTTTTGATTCTACCTTACCCGTGGCAGTATTGATTACTACTACTTCTGAGATATCAGCAACGTAAAGTTTCTTATCCCAAATGCCCATTCCCTTCGGAGCGCTCAATCCCGTAACCCATGTGGCGTTGAGAATTTTTCCATTCTTGTCCATGGTTGCAACTCCACCTTTTCCATCCGCTTCCCAGGGTTGTCCATCAATCAGTGAAACGTACATGATGGTTTTATCAAACAGCACGGATTCAGGAATGGCAAGGGAGTCACTTTCCCATAATTTTTCAATAGAATGTTGTGCCTGAGTAGTCGTGATGATCAGTGCGAAAAGGAACGAGAATTGAATTTTCATGAGAGAATTATTTAGATAATGAATTGGACCTCTATAAAAGTAATTTATTTAATCTATCCAGAGGAATCCGTTTCGTTAAGATTCCTGTTTCGTCTTGTGATTTATGTGTGCGGATAAAGAAGTTATCAGTCGGATGAAAATGTATTTCAGATATCAATTCCTCGAAGAGTTTCCTGCTGAGGGTACTCTTACGAATCTGATTCTAAAATCTCTAATCATTAACTTTCAAAAAACCATAACTATGTTTAATGCTAAGAGCGAGTAAAACCCGTCAGAGCCCTCAGTGTGGGAGGCACTGTGGGAGAAGAGAAGTCATTAATCATTTTTAAATTCCGGTGTACCAAGCCCAGCCACTATCACCTGTGTCAACAAACTCATCCGTTACTTCAATTTTCTGAAGATACTTCATGCTCTTGTAACCGATCTGTTTTTCAACGCGAAGTCGCACCGGTGCACCATGTGGCACAGGCAGGTCTTTACCATTCATGGCGTACGCCAGAATGGTTTGAGGATGAAAAGCATCATACAAATCAATGCTGTCAATCCACCCATCATACGAATGAAAATTTATAAAACGTGCGCTTTCCTTTATACCTGCATTTTGCAAAACAGCACTCAAGGGAACACCAGTCCATTCAGCAATAGCTGACCATCCTTCTTCGCAGCAGTGCTTTGTGATTTGTTTCCTTGAAGGAAATTTTTGAAGATCCTTTAATGAATACGACCGTGATTTTGATACCTTACCTTCTACCACCAATTGCCAATCAGCAAATCCATTTTGCAGTAGCTTGCTATACTCTTCATTAAAAATTCCGGGGTTGGTTGTTCCTGTTGCCGGCATTGAAGAGATGTCGTTGAAACGATACTCTTTAGCAAGCGATTGTCCGGGTAGCAAGGTGCGTTGTGCCAGATAGGTAAGGTTATCACCCATGCGAAGAATGTTACCATAAGTGGGTGGTGTTGGTTTGGAGCAACCGGGCAAAAGTAAACTGCCCAGCCCTGCGAGTCCGGTAATGATCGCTTTTCTTCTGGTAAGAATAGGAAGTCTTTTCATAACACTATTTTATTTTCCGAAGGTCATACCTTTAATCTGTTGTTTGAAACCCGAGCGAATAATCATGATCACATGAACTACAAAAAATAACTCGAGTGCAACCGAAGCAAAGAAGTGTAATGTTCGTGCCGATTGTACACCTCCGAACATCTTCAACAAAACAGGATAGCCTGCCGACACAGCGGGTGACATCGTTAGGCCGGTGAGCGCAATGAGCGGCATGATCACAAAGATTACAATCAAGTAGCTGTATTTTTGAATCACGTTATACTTCGGGTTGTATCCGAAATGCTGTTTTATATGACTGGTAACATCGCGCCACAGCGCACGGAACAAAAATTCTTCACGTGTTGGCACCATGCGCTTTCGAAAATGACCCGTGAAAATTCCTGTGAAGAGATAAATAACTCCGGTAATAACTAAAAACCATGCAGACAAAAAGTGCAAGCTTCTGCCCCAACCATTCTGGTTAAAAATGTCATACGTGCGGCTGGCCGAAACCTGCGAGCCCGCTGTATTGAAAAAAGGAACGCTGGCATCCCAGCCACCATGTTGATAATTCCGACTGATCGGCAATTCGAAAAGTGCAGGTGTCAGGTCATTGCCTACTTCGCCCCAGTACAGGCGCGGGTGGCACATGAGAATAATGAAGCCGGTGAAGGCGAGTAAGAGAAAACTTACTGTAATAACCCAGTGAGAAATTTTTACCCAGCGACTGTGATGAATTGTTTCCATTGCAGTTCTTCAATCAGCCTTCCGTTAAACTGATTGAAGAAGGAAGATACATTTTTTTGTAGAAATTCTCGCTGACCTTTCAAAATGGAGGATTGTATGGAGTCACGAATGATTCGTAATCGGTTTTACTCTTCGTAGATTATAATATTCTTCATGGTTAAAACTTGAATCAGTTTGATGACACCAGTCTCGCCATCTCTCCTAAGTTAAACGTCATCCCGTGAAGGGCAGGATGAAACAAGGGCTAAGAAGCAATAAAACGTAGTCGAAATTAATCTATCTTACATACCGAACTTTAATCTGAAAAATATGCGACCCTCTCCTCTTTTACTCATCCTGTTTTGTATGACGTCCACACTCCTTTGGGCACAGGATACTGCAGGAAAATATCCATTCACATCCACACGTGCATTAGCGAAGGAAGACATTGAAGAAAAAAGTCAGCAGGAGTTAAAAATCATGCGTAACGAAATCTTCGCGCGCCATGGACACACCTTCAAGAGTGAAGACCTGAAGAGATATTTCGCCAGTCAGTCATGGTATACGGCCAGCACGGCCGATGCCTCACCATTGCTAACACCCTTGGAAAAACAAAATGCAGACTTCATCAAAAAATGGGAGACGCGGATAACCAACACATCAGACTTTGATACCTTCTTTGAAATTTTTAGTAACGCAATTGAACAAGATGATGTGAATAAACTCATCGAGCTTGTCCTCATTGGAACCGACAGCTACTTCACATCAGCAGATGAATTCAAGAAGCGTTATGCAATCGAGAAAGCACAGCTTAATCTTGAACCCTTTGGTACGCCCCGCGACCTTGGCGATGAAAAGCGACTTTACTATGGCGAGTTTTACTCACAGGTTCAGTATCAATTTGTCATCTTTAAGAAGGTAGGATGCTGCTGGTACATCGAAGCGCTACAGAAGGCCGGGTAGTGTAGAAATCTTTTATGGCCCTCTGAGATTCACCATCTATAATCACCCTTTATTCTGCATTTCATCGCTCTACAGGTTTGCCCTTGCAAAGACGGTTGTGTTTTTGAATCTTAAGTAAAAGATTCACATCATGCATAAGTTCACCGCGTTCGTATTGCTCTTTTTATCAGTTAACAGTTTTGTTACCGCTCAGAATTTCCCTGAGGGATTTAGTCGTACACTCGTTGCGAATGGAATCAGTAACCCGACAGCACTTGCCTTCGCACCGGATGGAAGAATTTTTGTGGCGCAGCAAGGAGGACAATTGCGTGTGATTAAAGATGGAATATTGCTGACCACTCCCTTCATCAATCTTACGGTTAGCTCTTCCGGAGAAAGAGGATTGATCGGAGTGACATTAGATCCGGATTTCCCGACCAATCACTATCTCTATTTGTATTACACAGAACCAGGCTCTCCTCCACACAATAAAATTATTCGGGTAGAAGCAAATGGTGATCTAGCCGGTACCATTACTCCGGTGCTGGATCTGGATGATCTTGGTTCTGCTACCAACCACAATGGTGGCGCAATGCAATTTGGTATCGATGGAAAGTTATATGTTGCCATCGGTGAGAATGCTAACGGTGCTCATGCTCAGGATCTGGATACCTATCACGGAAAATTATTGCGCATCAATAAAGACGGAAGTATCCCGTCTGGAAATCCATTTACTACGGGCAGTGAGCAACGTCAACGCGTCTGGTCTTATGGTCTCCGAAATCCTTACACCTTTGATGTGCAACCCGTAACCGGAAGAATTTTTGTGAATGATGTTGGTCAGAGTACCTGGGAGGAAATCAATGAAGCCAGCACCGGTGGATTAAATTTTGGATGGCCAACGGCTGAAGGAACAAGCAACAATGCAAATTTCACGAATCCTGTTTTTTCTTATCCGCATGGTAGCGGTGACGGAAAAGGATGCGCGATCACAGGAGGCACATTCTTTAATCCTACCAGCACAAACTATCCGGCAAGCTATATCGGTAAGTATTTCTTTTTAGAGTATTGCAATAATTGGATCAACGTGCTTGACTTTTCCGGAACACCACAAAGTGCTCCTTTCGGAACCAGCATCGGAAATAATTCACTTGCCTTGACCGTTGGCAATGATGGCAACCTATATTACTTAACCAGAGGTACAGGGGCCTTGTATAAAATTACTTATACAACGACAGATGTCGCGCCCACCATCACGCAACATCCGGAAAACAAATTAATCTCAGAGGGACAACCGGTAACGTTTAATGTTTCTGCTTCTGGTACAGCGCCACTAAATTATCAATGGAGAAAAAATGAAGAGAATATTTTGAATACCAATTCAGCTTCATACGCGATAGCATCTGTACAGCCCAGCGATGCTGGTGAATATGATGTGATCGTTTCCAACTTAGTAGGTCCGATTACAAGCAATACCGCCACACTCACAGTCACTGCCGTTAACGATCCACCTCTTGCCGTGATCTCTTCACCTGTTGGCGGAACAACGTATGTGGCAGGTACCTCTATCAATTTTTCTGGTACAGGTAATGATCCTGAAGATGGCGTTATTCCCGCAGAACGATTTAGTTGGCAAATTGATTTTCATCACGACACCCATGTGCATGATCAGCCTGCCATCGAAGACATAAAGAGTGGTTCCTTTTTGATCCCCGATGAAGGTGAAACTTCTGCTAATGTTTTTTATCGGATTACCTTAACCGTAACCGATTCAGAAGGATTGACCGATCAGGAATCGATCGATCTTATTCCACGAAAGAGTACCATTTCTTTAGAAACTGATCCGGAGGGGCTTGAATTGTTGTTGGATGGACAGCCCTTTGCAACAACAGGTTCTGTGGTAAGTGTAGAAGGAATGAAACGCACCATTGGAGCTACCACTCCTCAAATCAAAGACGAAATAAATTATGAGTTTGTAGAATGGATGCAGGGTGGCGAAAATTCTCAAACCATTGTTACCCCAACAGATAATGTGACGTATACAGCCAAGTTTTCTATTATCACAGGAGCCTATGAATCATTGGCTGATCAGACTGTCAAACTTTATCCTAATCCGCTGAGATCAGAAGAGGGCGTTCATTTTTCTGTTATAAGCAACATACCTGATGTAGTCAATATTCAATTTATGGATATGTTATCCAGAGAAGTTCAGATGCATTCGCAAAAACTTACTGCGGGGAATAATATTATTTACGTTCCATTGCGTGCATTGAAAAACGGAGTTTACGCCTGTGTTATTGAAATCAATAAAAGAAAAATTGTGAAGAGACTGATTGTTTCGCGTGAACGATAAACTTGTTCCTCGATCTTAACAAAAACCATTTCCATATTCATCAAATATCAATAGGTATAGATCACGAAGATCAGCATCCCCGAAACCGGTGACACATATCGGGATTAAGCTGGTACGTTGTAAGCCTTCAAACTTGGGGTCGACTTTAGTTGGATAACATGTGCGCCAAAATAGGTCCGCATTTTTCACTACAGGTTGGGTAGTAGTGACCATGTTTCCAGGCTTCGGATTTTGGTGATTGTCCCCACCAGAATTCAGCCAGTGCCAGGGGTTTCATTTGATGCTTAAAGGCATACTGCAGTAGTTTGGGTGCAGCGCATTCGCCCGCGCCACTGGGTGGATTTTTTCGCAAAGCCTTTTTAAAAATATCATTCAGACTTTGCTCTATACCTGCCTGGTTCAGAAAATGATAATGACCAAATAATTTACGCTGTAGCGAAACAGAATGATTTTTTCGCGCTGTCTTTAAATGATTGAGTTGATCATTCATTCCTTCTGATTTTGAAACCGTCAGTTTTTTTATATCAGCGTTCATGCGCGTCAGTTTTTCCATGCCCAGGTTTAAAAAACTATTTGCAGTAAGGCTATCAAAAACAGGAGGAACAAACTTTGCGTGATGATTGCCGCCCGCCAGTTTGCCGGAGAACGCTGCCAGATAGCCCAGTTGATGATCGGATGTCATCACCACCAGCACACCAAACATTTTTCCGATGATGATACGGGTATCGATTGCTGTCAGACCAAAGTTATGATTCCACTCGTTCTGCGTTTTGAGGTGCAGCTGCAACTCTTCTGCTGCCAAATTACACAAGGCATGTGGTGCCCCATCGCGCGTCAGAACAAAATGTTCAGGAATCATCAAGTGATCAGTGGGTGATATGAAGGGGGTGAAAAATAAACTCTTACTAAGGGATGGTACGTTACCTGACTCTTTTGTGATCACGTTGTTGTAAAAAATATTGATGGCGAATGTCGCTGGCACAAAGATAATTATTTCTCCCCCATCTGAGTCACTTGCCTCAAGGACTCTGATAATTCAACCCAAATCATCTCTCCATTTATCTATCAAAGATATGCTTCACTGAGATCAGCGTCCCGGAAACCGGTGACACTGATCGGGGAAAAGAGTATAACATTGTGAATTACAGTCTGTGTTATCTTCCGTTCCTTATTTTTTGTATATAATCCTTTACCTTATTCCATAACCTCAGCTGCATACAATTACATTTGCAGCTTATAAAAACAGACATGAGAAAATTTTTGTTCATTGCCACACTCGTTGTTATATCCTTTCATGCCCATGCCAGCGTAAAGAAAGTCCTGGGCACCATCATCTCTAAGGGTCAATCGAAAGATGTTATGTTTGAAATTAAAGTGGCATTCCTCATGCTCGGTGAACCGAATTTCGAACGCCTTCAATATAAAATAAAGTACTTTGACGAAAACGGAAAGAAACATAACCTTCGACCAGATGATGCTGATGAAATTCGGTTTAGGTATGAAGGCGAGAATATTCGTATGATTTCCTGTCCGAATGCGCCTGGAATGGAAAACCTCTTCTCAGCATCCACAAGAATATTTTTAAAACTGGAAATAGAGGGGCCTCTGAGACTTTACAGGTTTTATCGTAAGCAAACTACTGCTCCTGGTTACCCTGGTGGATACAGTGTGACGTCCGTAACGGAAAATTTAATTTTTCAAAAAGGTAATGGCCCGCTAAAACAACCGAGAGCATTGGGATGGAAAAAAGATATGATTGAATATTTCAACGATTGCCCTGCATTGGGTGAACGAATTCAGAGTAAGGATCTAGGAAAAAAAGAGATTGAAGCAATTGTAATATACTATAATCAAAAATGCGGGACGAAGTAAATACTGACGCTGCTCCTGCCCTATTTGTCTAAGCCTGTTTGCCGTCCTGAAATAATTTTACAATTTTTAAGGCCGTTCTGATTCTGCACAGTCATCAGGGTCTGAATGGCAATATTTCAGACACAACCATCTTGCTCATCATCTTCCCGATTACGTTAGTCGTTGCAGTATTGGAAGTTGGGATAAGATTTGAAGCCTCTTTATCAGCGGAACGAACTTCATACAACAACGCCATCGCACAAATAATAGCGGTTGCTGTTCCTGCGATGATCAAACCTACGCGAAACTTTACGCGTGTGCCCGAAATGTTCTGGTCGATGTTTGTAATTGTTTCCATTGCCGTGCGATTATGAAGTAAAGAACGCAGCTAGCATGGACTCTGACTATCACAATTAGGCTGATAAAGGTCGCCAGTAGGTGAATGATGGACGCGAGGCGGTGAGCTGGTTGGGATTGATACACGTCATATTTACCGCCAACACTTATTCCATAAAAGTTTAAAACATCTCAATGGGTATAATAAAGAGGCTTTCCTGCTTTGTCATATATATACTTCCCTCTTACACGACCGATGGCGATTCCCTTGGGATCATATAAAAATCCATTGGAGAAGGAACCGATATGCTCACCTGATTCACTGAACAAATGTTTATCATCGTTGGTGTATGCTTTGTAGTTGCCTTTAGGATCGAAATACTTTGTCATGATTTTCCAATAAAGTAAACCTGGATAGGAGATGTTTCTATAACGGTATTTGCTTCAACATAGAGGCTTGTTTAAAGATAATTTTTTTCTGATTCACTTTTTTTGACTCCCTTTCCTTGATCAGTGTCATCATTAATACTAACAGGGGATATCGTGTACGCAAAAGGTTTTCGGTTTACCTTAAGAAATAATTCAAAGCGATAAACTTAACGCTGCAAAGAATTTTCAGCCGCCATAAAATATGTGTTTCAACTTACTCCTTTTTTTTCTGAACAATAACAGATGCGAGCATGGAAATAGCCAGAACAAATGCAATAATGATCAGAGACAAATCAACAGGTATTTTATAAATATCAGTAATACACATTTTAATACCTACAAAAACCAAAATGGTTGATAGTCCATATTTAAGGTATTGAAAATATTTCTCAATACCAGCCAATGCAAAGTACAAAGATCGGAGGCCCAGAATAGCAAACACATTGGAGGTATACACAATAAAAGGATCGTCTGATATGGATAATATAGCCGGTATAGAATCGACAGCGAAAATCAAATCCGTTGCTTCAATAAGTATCACAACTAAAAATAATGGCGTTGCCCAACGCTTTGCATCTCGTTTCACAAAAAAACGATCTCCCTCATAGGTAGGCGTAAACGGAAATATTTTTCTGGCCAGCTTAACCAACGGATTTTTCTCTGGCTCTAGCTTTGTGTCATCTGAGGTAAGCATTCTGATTCCTGTGAAAATAAGGAATCCTCCAAAAATGTAGATAAGCCAATGAAATCTATGAATGAGCTCAATACCTACAAGAATAAAAATTACGCGCATTACCAGCGCACCCAGAATTCCCCAGAACAAAACTTTATGCTGATATGCCGTTGGTACCTTAAAGTAGGAGAATATCATGATGATGACAAAAATGTTGTCAATGCTCAATGACTTCTCAATTAAGTATCCTGTAAAAAACTCTACAGCTTTATCTTTGTCGAAATAATAATAAATAAAGAGATTGAATAACATAGACAATGTTATCCAAACGCCTGTCCAGGTGAGGGCTTCTCTAACGCTTACCTCATGCGATTTGCGATGAAACACTCCCAGATCAAGAGCAAGCATACCCAAAACAAATAGATTAAAGGCCGTCCATAAAATAAAAGATTCGCTCATACTAATTTATTATTCATAAAATTGTACACGCACAATTTAGCTGTAAAATACGTATTAGTTTGTAATCAATACCAGCCTTGGGTACTTTCTTATAAATATTATCAAACCTTCGCAATCCATCTCCTTTATTGAAGTATCTCCAAATAGAGGTCTTCCTAACTTTCTTTACAGCTGGTAGGCATTCGGTATCAATAAAAAGGGTGTGATACTATTTAAGACAACTACTTTCAATGTTGCCGCAAAAAGAAAAAATCGTATCCATATTTCATTTTTCATTATCTTTAATCAAGACACTTAACAAAATTGATATGAATATCGCTCAGAGTTTTTCAAAAATTAAATGGCTTGCAAACATGCTGCTTCTTTTGTTTGCACTCACCTTTGTCCAGTGTAGTGATGATGAGTCACCGGCTCTTACATTCACAATTGATGGCGTAAACTTTAATCTGAAAAATGCCAAAATTTATTTAGGTGAGGAAGATACTTACAATGGATATACCTATCGGGATTACTTTATTTCAGATGGCATTCCTACGAACAATTCTCCATGGTCAATAGACGAGTATAGTGTTGCCACTTTCATGATTGTTATTGAATTGGGAACAAAATCAGCAGATGGTCTTTCGTCTGGGGATTTCCCTTCCATTTACGATTGGGGTGAAGCCACGGATGACAATATTAGCTATGTCTATTCTGAGGTGGCCACTGTTGGCGGTGTGCGTTCCTATCATACACCGGAGGACGACCCAACGCCTACAATAAAGGCAAGCGGCAAATTTGATAATTTTGGCAAGATCACCGTAAGTTTTGATGGCAATTTGACGGATGATGACACTGAAGAGTTGGTACCTTCAAAGCTTTACTTTAGTGGAAAAATTATTGCATTGTAATGCGAATACAAATTTTACTCTACTGCATCTATAAAAATAGCGAAGTTTTTCATCGCTATTTTTATAGATGATATAATCGAATTTGAAGATGCTAATATAGCCTCTTACGTTATTTCTGAGACGCGGCTATTTCTTATTACCTTAACCGATTAAACCTAACCATTAAAAAAACTCATGAGATTATTGATTCTGTTTCTCTCCGCTTGCATGCTTATAATTGCGTGCAATCCTTCGACTAAGAATACCGATGCCGATGACGGACTCTCTTCGTTCAACACCACGCGGTTAGAAGGTTACATTAAAACGTTGTCGTCAGATGACTTTACGGGACGCAAACCTTTTACTGACGGAGAAACAAAAACGCTTAACTTTTTAGAGAATGAGTTAAAGACCATCGGACTTGAACCAGGCAATGGCGAAAGTTATCGACAGTCTGTTCCGATGGTGTCGATAAAATGTGAAGCTGATTCTATCATGACGATAAAAGGTGCAAAATCAAAATTCGATTTAAAAGGATACAAAGATTATGTACTCTGGACACAACATGCTGAAGGCGCTTCGCTGGAAGAAAGTGAAATCGTTTTTGCCGGATATGGTATTGTGGCACCTGAATACAATTGGAATGACTACGAAGGTATTGATGTAAAAGGAAAAATAGTTTTGGTTTTTGTAAACGATCCTGGCTTTGGAACAGGTGATTCTACTTTTTTCAAAGGTAATACCATGACCTACTATGGTCGCTGGACTTACAAATTTGAAGAAGCCGCGCGACAAGGTGCAAAAGGATGCCTTGTGATACACGATGATGTGCCGGCAAGTTATCCATTTGCCGTTGTGCAGAATAGTTGGAATAACTCGAAGCTTTATCTGGGTGATGAACATTCTGTCAACACATCTTGTGCGGTGGAAGGATGGGTGTCGTTACCTGCTCTGAAAAAAATATTTGAAGCTTCCGGTTTTAACTACGCTGAAAAATTATCGGCTGCTCACAAACAAGGATTTCGTGCAGAGGCCATGAACCTAAAGGCTTCTACTAAAATAAAAGCTACACCAGTTTATAACACTTCTGCCAATGTTGTTGCACAACTAAAAGGTTCAACACATCCTGATGAATATATTATTTATACTGCACATTGGGATCATCTTGGTATTGGAAAAGCAGATGAAAAAGGTGATTCGATTTACAATGGAGCTATGGATAATGGAACGGGAACAGCAGGATTGTTAGAAATGGCCAATGCATTTATGAGTTTAAAAACAAAACCACAACGAACTGTGGTCTTTCTATTTGTTACAGCAGAAGAGCAAGGTCTTTTAGGATCAGCATACTATGCCGCTAATCCAATCTTTCCAAAAGAAAAGACAGTAGCCAACATTAACATCGATGGACTAAATATTAAAGGTATGGTAAAGGATATTTCATTAGTTGGAATTGGACAGTCTGATCTTGAGGACTATTTAAGACAAGAGTGCTCAAAAGTAAATCGCTATGCCACCAACGATCCTCTACCTTCTGCCGGATATTATTTCCGTTCTGATCATTTTAATTTTGCTAAGATTGGAATTCCTGCACTCTATACCCATTCCGGAATTGATCATGTTGAAAAAGGGAAAGAATATGGCGAACAATTGGATGCTGACTATCGCGCGAAGAATTATCACAAACCCTCCGATGAATTTGATGCCGCTA
Organism: Chryseolinea sp.; assembly: GCA_036787535.1. Classification (GTDB taxonomy): domain Bacteria; phylum Bacteroidota; class Bacteroidia; order Cytophagales; family Cyclobacteriaceae; genus Chryseolinea. Next base: position 33,577 of record DAIQPD010000004.1, on the reverse strand, counting down.
CCTGGGATCTCAATGGGAGTATTGATGACTTAAAACTCCTCTTTCAGGTGGGCAAACGCATTTCAATGGAAAGCACCTGGCCCCAATGGAAAGAGGGATCCGAGTTCAAAGGAATCAGAGCCGGTTATATGAAGTAAATAGCAAACCAACTGAAGTCAATTTATTTCTGTGAGAGATTAGAATAAAGCCCGAGGTAAATACTCAGGCTTTATTCTTTATCCAAATTGTGTCAAATTACCTCAACTAGTTTTCAAATGTCCGTTCAAAGAAAGTTAGTACCCTTCATTTAGAATCATCATGCATTCTTCTATAATCTTTACTACTTTGATCATCAAATCACATTCTATGAAAAATATAAAATTCACCCTCTTCGCCATTATAGTAATGGCAATTTTCTCACCGCTTGTTGAAGCGCAAAAATTACCTGGCCTTGATTCCAGTCCTGCAGACATCGCTTACCTGCGACAAGATGGAAGAAAATCTGCACCCGTAATAAAAGTTGTTTATGGTCGCCCTCAGAAAAAAGGCAGAACGATGCTTGGAGGAACCGAAGCCTACGGCAAAGTTTGGCGCGCAGGTGCTAACGAGACAACTGAAATTAAATTCTATAAAGATGTAACGCTTGGCGATAAGCAAATTGCTGCCGGAACATATTCACTCTATACAATTCCTGGCAAAGATGAATGGACCATCATCGTCAATTCTAAGTTGGATACGTGGGGTGCTTATGAGTATGATGAATCCAAAGATGTAGTGCGCTTTAAAGTTCCTTCTGGCAAAACAGATTCTGAAGTAGAAGCCTTTACCATTGCCTTTGAAGGTGAAAAAGGAACAGGCACCATGATGCTGGCATGGGAAAACACACTGGTTAAAATTCCGGTTAAATTCTAAACAATTTGTTTTTAAAAACAGGAAAGCCTGAATTGTTATTCAGGCTTTTTTTATTTTCAATAATTCTTACGTTAGGGTCAAATGGAAACTAAATTCTACTTCAATAAAATAGGGACACCTACAATACACCGTATTACACTGTTCTTCGATTCAATGTATTCATTCCATAATACCTATACTTTTTGGTCCATAAGCAAAGTGAAATAAAATTTGCATTTTCTAAATTCAATAGATTGTTAGTCTTAAAGTGTTATCTTGATTTATGAAATTGTATACGTGCGGCAAATGCAACAATCTGGTTTATTTCGAAAACAATATTTGTCTTTCGTGTGGTCACACACTTGGCTTCGATCCTGAATCATTAAACCTGATTACCTTAACCATAGAAGGCAATGACATTTACACAGAACTGTCGCAAAATCTTCGCTTCCGATTTTGCGAGAACGCCAGGTATGGAACATGCAACTGGCTCATACCAATTCAATACACCAATACGTTTTGCTTAGGATGCCTATTGAATAGAACCATCCCGGTACTCCATGCGCAAAATCACGAGCGATGGAAACGAATTGAAGTAGCCAAGCATAGACTAGTGTACTCACTACTCCGGCTTAATTTACCTATCAGTCCGAAGACTGACTCGAATAGTGGTGGTATTGCTTTTGATTATCTTGCGGATGTGTCTCGCGAAAACCGTGTGATGACGGGTCATGAAAATGGTGCAATTACATTAAACATTGAAGAGGCCGATGAAGCTGAACGAGTGCGTAACAAACTCGACTTGGGTGAAAAATACAGAACACTGCTAGGCCATTTTCGTCATGAAATTGGTCACTACTATTGGGATGTATTGATACAGTCCAGTAATCAATTAGAATCGTTTCGTCAACTCTTCGGAAATGAATCGTTGGATTATGCAGAAGCGCTGCAAACTTATTATGTAAATGGAGCGCCACTCAATTGGTCAGATCATTTCATAAGTCCGTATGCCACATCACATCCTTGGGAAGATTGGGCCGAAAGCTGGTCTCATTATATGCACTTAATGGATACACTTGAAACTGCCTACTATTTTGGATTACGTGTTAATCCCGGCAAGCAAACAGGTGTCTTAAATTTGAGAACAGAAATCAACCGCGATCCGTATACTATGGATGACTTTAACGAAGTAGTAGAGAATTGGCTTCCCCTTACCTTCGCAGTGAATAGTTTAAACAGAAGCATGGGGCATGCTGATTTTTATCCTTTCGTAATTGCTCCCGATGTAATTCATAAACTTCAATTCATTCATGACCTTTGTAAATCAAAAAAGTGATGACTGAGTGAACTTCAGAACAATGCGCTTTTTTGGTTGCGTGGCTTTAAAAATGGATTAGTGGATACAATGAGAATCCTTGAACACGCTACATTTATCTAACTAAATTCAAGATTATGAAAACAATCTTTTCTATTTTGTTCGTCTTGGTTGGCACTCTGGGGATGGCACAACGACCTACGCCAGATATAATTGAAACATCAAAAGGCGCGCTAAAAATTCAACCACTTCTCCATGCCACATTGGCGTTTACCTGGAATGGAAAAACTATTTATGCTGATCCGCAGGGAGGTGCAAAAGTTTTTGATGCCATTACCGCCCCCGATCTTATTTTGATTACCGATATTCATGGCGATCATTTCAATCCGGAAACACTTCAAGCCATCAACACGACCAATGCAATCATCATTGCACCACAAGCCGTGGCCGATAAATTTCCAGAGAACCTGAAATCAAAAGTTACAGTATTAAACAATGGACAAACCATCAGCAAGTTTGATATTTCAATAACCGCTATACCGATGTATAACTTACCGGAAGCAGTCGATGCAAAACACACCAAAGGTCGTGGCAACGGTTATGTACTTACTTTCGGCAACAAAATTATTTATCTTTCCGGAGACACTGCAGGTATAGCCGAGATGCGAGCATTGAAAAACATAGACATTGCATTTGTGTGTATGAATCTTCCTTACACCATGGATGTGAATGAAGCCGCTTCTGCCGTATTGGATTTTAAACCGAAAATTGTTTATCCCTATCACTACAGAGGACAAGATACGGAGGCCTTTAAAAATTTGGTGAACACATCAAACAAAGAGATAGAAGTTCGATTAAGAAATTGGTATCCGCAATAATTTCACTCTCTATAGAATTTCAATATCATGGTTTGAAAAAACTACTTAAACTATTTTTATTTTGAACTCCAACTTCGTGATCGAATATTGTGTCCATGATTTTAAATATTCATTGAGAAACTCAATTGACTTTTAAAAGGCTCATTACAGTTATGAAAAAAGTAGCATTACTCCTCACCCTGCTGTTCTTTGTTTTATTTATGCAAAATTGTTCTGATCCAATTCCAAGTCCTGTTGAGGAGGGGGAAAAGATAATGCCGGTAAAATGGGCTGATCTTACCTTGCTTACAATCAAACATACTCCCGGAAACACACCCACCTTTACATCACGTTGCCTTGGCTACATCGGACTAACCATGTACGAATCTGTTGTGCACGGACGCAGTGGTAGTAAAAGTATGGCAGGACAATTAAATGAATTAGATGAATTGCCTTTGCCTGAAGTTGATGTGGAATACAATTGGGAATTATCTCTAAATGCAGGGCAAGCTGCCATTCTAAAAAAATTATATTCTCATGCACAAGCTGAAGACATAGCCGCCATTAACCTGTTTGAAACCACAGTCTATGATGAAATAAAACTTACGGTTTCAGACGATGTAGCGGAACGATCGATTGAATTTGGAAGGGCCATTGCCGAAGCAATATTTGAATGGTCGAAAACAGATGGCGGCCATGAAGGATACCTTAATAATTTTGATGTTACCTATGTCGTTCCTGCCGGGCCTTCTTACTGGACTGCACCATTTTTAGGGCAGTCATCATCCCTACTTCCACTCCATCCGTATTGGGGAAATAACAGAACTTTTCTTGCGTCCGATGGAGCGCTACCTGTTCCTGCCATTACTCCGTATTCTCAATCACCCACTTCTGTCAACTATAATTTTTTTAACGAAGTTTATAAAAAACAAAAATCACTATCCGGGGAAGATAAACGCATCGCAGCATGGTGGGCAGATGATCCATCCTCAACAACTTCTCCTCCAGGGCATTCCTATAATTTAGCTTCGATTTCCATTGTTACTTCTGAAGCAGATATCTTTACTGCTGCTGAAGCTTATGCAAAAGTGGGAATGGCTGTTGCCGATGCTTTTATCTGTTGCTGGAAAACAAAATATACGTATCACTCCATCCGCCCCTTTGCATTTATTGTGGCACACATTGATAGTAAGTATAAACAATTTTGGCCTGAGCCTCCATTCCCTGCTTTTCCTTCGGGGCATGCCACACAATCTGCTGCTACTGCTATGGCGCTCATCAGCATCTTTGGAGACAATTTTTCATTGATTGATAATACCTATGCGAATCGTTTTCCAGAATTTCAAGGCATCAAATATCCATCACGAAAATTTAATAACCTCTGGGAGACTGCAGAAGAATGTGCTTATAGTCGGTTTGTAGGAGGCATTCACACACGCCAGGACAATGAGACCGGTACAGATCAAGGGAAAAAAATCGGAGAGAATGTTTCCAATTTAATATGGACGAATTAGTAGATTTAGGTTTCTTTGATTCGAAACTCCTTCACTAAAGTCATGATTTTCAAAACATCGCTAAAGAAATACAAAATCCTTATTGTGTTGGTTGCTGTCATCCTTCAATCGTGTAACGAAAAATATCACAACGATGAATCAACGTTACCAACTACTTCACTTCAGGGGACATGGAAATTAATTTCAGAAACAAAAATTGAAAATTCAGACACTACTTTTGTCGAACTGAAAAAAGACCGGGAAATGATTAAGATTCTGAATGAAACTCATTTTTCTTTCTTAAACCACGATACAAACAAAGGAAAAGATTCCACAGCTACCTTTGTTGCAGGGGGTGGACAGTATACCTTAAAAGGCAACCAATATAAGGAGTATCTTAGCTATTGCAGTGCCAGGGAATGGGAAGGCAATAGTTTTGATTTCACAGTTATAATTCAAAACGACACGCTAATCCAAAGCGGAAGAGAAAAAATTGAAGGCACAACGATAGACAGAATTATTATTGAAAAATATTCCAGAGTGAAATAGGGAAAGTTGTTCCAATGTTTCTGTAATTTTCATCATTACCTCATCTTTGTGGTCTCACATTCAATTGTCTACTTCGTTAAAAAAATACTGGCACTGCCAACAAGATTAAATCCTGAGCAATTCGCATCAGTATACAGATAAATCACTGACTTGATCAGTAGTTTATTTATACCGTATTTCACAAAAATATTTAGGTATGAAGATACTCGTATGTGAAGATGATCTGGTGGTCATGAAAGTTATTCAAACAGCGCTCGAAGGAGAGCCGGTTGAAATCACTTCGGCTAAAGATGGCACAAAGGCACTGGAGCAACTCCGTGAAAATACTTTTGATCTTATTATTACCGATATTCACATGCCACATCACAATGGTGACGAAATTTTAAAGTTGGTGCGAATCGATCAAAGAAAGAACACTCCAATTATTATGATCTCTTCTGATACCGAAGAAGAGGTGATTGCCATGGCTCTCAAACAAGGGGTTAATGAATTTATTAAGAAGCCAATCGATGCAACTGCTCTTCGCAAAAAGCTAAAAAGGTTTCTGGAATTTTAAGCTTACCCACATTTATAAAGGTACAATCTGTACAAAGTAATAATTAATCTGACTCCTTAGATCTGTAGGCAGAGGAATTGAACAATCCATCTAAAAATCTCTGTTCAATCTTTATTTACAAACCACTTCTTCACGCAACTAATTCTGTTGGTTAACATCCGTTGTTTTCCAATATCCATCTTCATCTAGAATTTTAATTTGAATGTGTTACCAACGTAGTTGCAATACAAACGATTGCGACTACTTTCAGTTATAGTGGGTTGATGTTAATGGAATTTAATTTATACAAAAGGTTTTTTTTAGTTGTTACAGTTTGTCAGATTTAGAAAAGGATATGGAAAAATTTTATGCTAAAGGCTTCAGGATTATTTTACTAAGACTTTGTATAACGTTATTATTTATTTTTCTAGTTGCCTCCAGCGTGTTCGCACAATCAGTATTGACAAAAAAAATAACGGAAGCTGAAAGTGAAAGAAGCTTAACTGTTGTGTTCAATAATTTAGAAAACGAGTACCCGGTTCACTTCTACTATTTACCCGAATGGATTGCCTCCATGAAAATTCTGAAGACTCATGAAGGAATGAGTCTAGAGGAAGTTCTTGAAACTTTATTCCATGGCACCGAATTGACTTTTATGGAATGGGATAACCACAGTATTGTTCTGGTAAAAGATCCAACAGCCTCTCTTAAAAAAAGGGAGATTCTGGAAAAGGCTTTCAGCGAACAAAAGATTGTAGAACAAGTGCAGTTGGGAAAAACAGGAACAGAATCGAATCGAAAAAACGCAAACTTAACCGGTCGGATCTTCGATGGCAAAAACACTAGTCCATTGCCTGGTGTATCGATATCAATAGTCAATTTGAACCTTGGAGTTGTTTCCGATACTCAAGGTAATTTCAAAATAAATATTCCTGTTGGAAAACATGTATTGGATATTATGTTCTCCGGATATGAAGAGAAGATTATTGATTTGGAAATTTTTGACGATTCCTTTTTAGAAATCTCATTACATGAGATTGCCAAGATGCTCGATGAAATAGTCGTCACTGAAAAATCTGCTTCTAAAATTGCCACAAGTAAAGTGGGACAACAACAAATCAGCATAACTGATGTGAAACGCGCTCCCTCATTTCTGGGAATGACGGATATCATTAAGCAGGTTCAAACACAAAGTGGTGTCACTACCGTTAGTGAAGCATCTTCAGGATTTAATGTACGAGGCGGAAGTGCCGATCAAAATCTCGTTCTGTTTGATGATGTTCCCATTTTTAATACATCTCATGCTTTGGGATTTTTTACTGCATTCAATGCTGAGTCAGTTAACCGCGCCACCTTTTATAAGGGAGGAATACCTGCCGAGTTTGGAGGTCGTATTTCTTCAGTGCTTGATCTTAGCGCTAAAGAAGGCAGCTATGAAAAATGGAATGGTAGTGGCGGTCTTGGTTTTATAACAAGTGATCTTACTGTTGGTGGACCAATAAAAAAAGACACCAGTGCGCTCACTATATCTGTGCGATCTTCTTATTCAGATTGGGCACTTGATCTTTTAAAATCACGATATCAAAATATAGCGCAGAGTTCTGTTTTCTTTTATGATGCATCTTTTAAGTACAGTCAAAAAATAAATTCAAAGAGTAAGTTGATTGTATCAGGGTACACCAGTTATGACAAATTCAAATTATCAAATGACACAATAAATCAATGGCAGAATCTGGCAATTTCTGTTCGATATGATCATACCATACGAAACAATTTTTACTATAGCCTTGGTCTTTATGCCGGGCATTATCAATACACTGTAATTGAAGAGGAACCCACCAGTGCTTTTAAACTTCATTACAACATTACCTATCCATCCTTAAAATTAGATTTTACAAAAGAAGGTGCAGTGCATAAAATACAATACGGTGCTCAGTTGACTTACTACATGTTTATGCCCGGATCTTTAGAACCTACTACAGGAGAATCCATTACTAAAGCCCAGGAAATGCAAAAGGAACTGGCTCTGGAAACAGGTATTTACATTAGCGAATCTTTTAAATTGAATGAACGATTTACTATCGATGCAGGTCTACGTCTTTCTATATTCACCAGATTTGGCCCCGGACTTGTGTATCATTATACCGAAGGTCAACCGCTTGAAGTTCAAAATACAATTGATTCAACATCGTACGGATCAGGCGAAGCTATTAAAACATATGTAGGACCAGAGCCTCGCCTTTCACTCCAATATTTAGTAACAAAGCAGTCCTCTATAAAATTGAGTTACAATCATATGTACCAATACATACATCTTGTTTCCAATACAGCATCCGTAACTCCTGTAGATATCTGGCAATCCAGTAATACCTATTTCAAACCGCAACAAGCTGATCAGGTTTCAATCGGATACTTTACAAATACTGAGAACAATAAATACGAAATGTCGATCGAAGGATTCTATAAAAGGCTGAAGAATCAATTGGATTTTAAAGATGGGGCATCATTGATCTTAAATAAGCAATTAGAAACAGCATTGCTAAGAGGTATAGGAAAGTCGTATGGAGTAGAGTTGGTGATCAACAAATTAAGTGGAAAATTTACATGGGGCGTAAACTATACTTTTTCAAGATCACTTCGAAAGGTAAATGGTGCTGAGCCGAGTGAACAAATTAATGAGGGCAATTGGTATCCATCTAATTATGATCAACCCCATATCGCCAATTTAAATTGGCGGTTATCCCTAACCAGAAAAATATTCTTCACAGGATTCTTTACCTACCACACCGGCAGACCTGTGTCATTGCCTGTTGGAACCTACGATGTTGGCGGAACTCCTGTAACTGATTTTTCTGATCGGAATAATTATAGAATTCCGGATTATCATCGTCTGGATCTGGCCCTGATCATAGAAGGTAATAACAAAAAAAGAAAACGATGGGAAAGCAGTTGGGCCTTTTCATTCTACAATGTTTATGGGCGGAAAAATCCATATTCAGTTTATTTCGCAGATCAGGGTGGTGGAACTTTAGTGCCGTTTCAACTTTCACTGGTTGGCACCATCGTTCCTTCTGTAACGTATCGATTTAAATTTTAGCAATGAAGATATTAAAGTATATCGTGCTTGTAATGGTAATCATCAATGGCTGTGTTGATCCATTCTACCTTCCTTCTATTTCAGTTGTAGAACGTTTTGTTGTGGATGGCGAAATTACAAACGAACCTGGGCCTTACCGTGTACGGATATTTTACTCCAGACCTGTAACAGAAGTAGATGAGTCAAAAACCAGATATGAAACCAATGCTTCTGTCTGGATTGAAGCGAATGATGGTGAGAGTGAATTGTTATCTGAGATTGATACTATACCTGGTACCTACATAACAAATGCGAATGGCATACAAGGTGAAGTAGGAAAAAGTTATAGAATAAAAATAATTACGACCGGAGGAAACCACTACGAATCTTCATGGGAGCTATTAGAACCTGCAGGAGCAATTAATGATTTGTATTTTAAATTCACTAAAGATTTAGTTGCACCAGTAGAAGGGAAAGTCTATGATAGCTATGATGGATTTCGCTTGTATGCCAATACAAACAGCAGCACAGAATCCAGCGGATTTCTTCGATGGAGATGGACAGGAGTATTTAGCGGAATTGCATCTCCAGAATTACACACAAAATTTGTTGGAAGAGCTGAGGTTCCTGATCCTCTTCCTTGTAGTGGGTACATTGTTCGGAACGGGCTTGAGCAAGTGGATGAATGTACTTGCTGTCTTTGCTGGGCGCATGATTACAGTCGCGATATTGTTGTTTCAGATAATAAAAATGTAACAGCAAATACCTTCCTGAATGTTCCCATTGGAAAAGTACTGATCTCGAAGCCTCGCTTTCATGAACGATACTATGTAGAATTGGAGCAGTTAAGTGTATCAAAAAATCTTTATGCTTTCTGGAAATTACTCAGCGACCAACAGAAGGCTACTGGAAGTTTATTTCAACCTAATTCGTTTAGAATCAGAGGAAATATTATTTCAACCACCGATCCAAGTGAAGAAGTATTGGGAGTTTTCTCAGTATCTGCTGTAGTAAAGAAATCTTTGTTCATAGAAAAAACCGACATACCGTACGAGGTTGGTCCGATGGATCCTCAGAATGAAGACTGCAGAGACTCTTTACCCAATGCCATTAATACAAAACCTGATTTTTGGTAATATGAAAGCTGCAAGATCCTGTTGGTTGATTCTTTTGTTGATCGGAATTCAAAGTTATGCAAGGCAAAACAATTTGCTTTCTACAGACGATCGAAATTCAGAACTAATTTTAGTTTTTAATCAGCCTCAGTATGCTGCGGGAGATACAGCGTTTTTTAAAGCATCCATCATAGAACGTGATTTAAAAGAGTATCAGGGAACGAGGATCATGAACGTTGCTTTGTTTAAAGAAAACAGTAAGGTGCTTTACCAAAGAATCGTCATGTCGAATAGTGAAGCCTCTGGATACCTGTTTCTAAATCCCGAAATTCAAAAGGGAGTTTATATTCTGGTGATCGAATTAAGCGGAAACTATTTCGAGTCAGCATTTACTATTTCTGGTGAATTCAAATACTCAATCAATCCAACCGCACCGATTGTCTTTCGTCAACTTTCAGCAAAAACAAATTTTGGAGAGTTGGTTTATCGGACTAATCAAGATATCTCTGTAGAAATTATTATACCTGAAGTTGAATTGGCAAGAGGCAGTATTACAGCCACCATCGTTAAAGACAGTCTATTCGATCAACTAAATATAATGAAGTGCAAACAAATTGAATTGTCAACAATTAAAAAGAATGGAAACGGATTTCCGGAATATTTCTCTGGCAAAGTTGTCGACAACAAGGGTATTGCTATTTCAGATTCCACTAAAATAACCTTCTACCTAAAAGATAATGATCTTACCTATTCTTTGATTACTTCAAAAAGTGGTGAATTCAGCTTTCCCTTATTCAAGAATTTTTCAAGCGATGAAATATTTTATACGCTTTACCGTAAGGGACAAGAACTTCAAAATTTTCACATCACATTAGATGAAGTCTTTGGCACATCATTAACACGTGTTGATCATGCCGAAACTGATTTGTCGGATACCTACAATCACTTTGTTTCCCGAAGAAAGGCGATTGAAAAATCATACAACTTTTTCATCACAGAGAAATCGGAGTATATAACCAATGCAGAGCGTGATGATATTTTAGCCGATCATGAAGTGGATCTAGATCGATTTGAAAAATTTCAAACGCTGTCAGAATTAATTAACAACATTGTGCCTTCTGTTAAATATAGAAAGAGCGCCAGGGATGAAAGAATTCGAATCTTCTTAAAAGCAGGTGCCGAATTTGCTAACGATGATCCGGTTTATATTATAGACGGTGTGATGACGGACAGCACTAAAATATTTCTGAGCCTCGATCCTTCAAAAATAAAAACAATTAAAGTACTTCGCTCCAGCGAAATGCTAAGACGATTTGGAGATTTAGGAAAGAATGGAATAATCGTAGTAGAGTCAAAGGTACCGGGTGGATTATACATACCTCGTTCATCGAAAACTTTTTTTGTCACTGGAATAAACAAGACGATACATTTTGACAATAAGGTAGGAAAGAATGCAAACACATTACTCCCCGATGTTCGATCTTGCTTGTATTGGAATCCTGATTTAGAAACAACTAGTAGTAGCAGTACAACAATAAAATTCAATACAGGCAGAATTACCGGAGACGTGAAGCTGATTATAGAAGGTATTTCACTGCAAGGACAATTATTCTATTTCGAAAAAAATGCTTCTATACAATTCACCAAAAAATAAAAAAACTAGTCTGTCAACATTATCCCCGCAGCATACCTGCCTCCATCACCTTTCCTCGCTGAGAAAAAATGGCTATTATTTTTGACTGAACACAAATCAGAAACTTCAATTCGGGATGCGTCAACTCCAAATTCAAGTAACTGAATTTTATTGGCAAGCCAAAGATCAAGCTTTGCTTTATTGTTTGGCTGAGTAACCATGAGTCCGCTTTCATATCCGAATGCTTTTGTCACTTCCATCACTACCTCCTCGCCTACCTCGTACGAATCCTGACAAACCGATGGTCCGATACAAGCGACTAAATCTTTACCTTCTGTTCCGAATTTCAATTTCATCTCTTGCAAAGTCTTTTCAAGAATCTTTGCAACGGTTCCTCTCCAACCAGAATGCACAGCACCCACTGCTTTATTCTTAAAATCATACAAAAGTATTGGCACACAATCAGCTGACATCACAGCAATACAAATACCTTTCACATCTGTAATCAAAGCATCCGTTTCGAGTACGTCATACTTTGAGGTGCTTCGCTTAACGTTTACAATTTTTGTTTTGTGTACCTGCGATGGAAAATACAAGCACGATTCGTTTATGCCCATTGCATCTGCCAACATCATTCTGTTTTGATGTACTTCGTTTCTATCGGGTACACTTGAATAGCTTAAGTTGAATTCTTTTTCGCCTTTGCCCGACTTCCGATCCGTAACAAAATGCTTAACGGAAGGATCATTCGCTAGACTATCAAACTGCCAGAGGTGCAAATTTTTTACGAGAGATTTATTCATACTACTTTAAATCACAATACCTTTAATGAGCACACTCGATTTTATTGATTGTTCTTTGAGGTGCAGAAATTGTAACCGCTCCTTGTCGTGTTTAAAGTTTTCAAAGTCATCCTCTGACTCAAATGAAACCCAATGAATTTCGTAAGGTATTTCTGTATTCGCTTCAATTATTTCATTTGGATCAGGTCGCACCCTCAGTAGTAGTTTGCCATTATATCTTTGAATGATAGGAATCGCCACTTCTTCAAAGCGATGAAAGGTAGCTTCTTCTCCAGGCTTTATATAAATGAGTTGAGTTATGTGGATCATACTGTTATTCCGATTTTATTTATACGACAAAACTAAAAATTAATCGCCTACCTTATCATAGAGTTTCAATCCGCCAAGAAGTCTATTGATTGATTTTGTTAACCGATCCACTTTTGTCTCTTCCTTTTTTGCTGAGTAAATCCATTCGATGTAAAATTTTCGCTCACTCTCTGAAAGCGAATTAAAAAATGTCAAAGCTTTAGGCTCATCCTGCAAACACAGTAACATCTCTTCCGGAACTTCTAATGGTTCATTATCAGGATAAAGAATAACATGAACCAGATCGCCAACATTCTTTTTTATTTTCTTCCGGATTTCTACTTTCACTGGCAAAAACAATTTGCCATTTCCCATGGGCATTAAATGATACTTCCTGATTTCATAACCATCAATAGTACCTCTCACTTTCACCCATCCAAAATGGGCTTTCTTATCCTGCAAAATTTCAGGAATACGCGCAAAGGTCCAGCCACCTTTACCTTCAAATTTTTCCAGTCGATATTTTTTATTGACAAGCGGTTTCATTAAAAGTCACTTCATCATCTACATCATTACTACTTCTTTGGTTTTGCGCTCATGTAAAACGTAATCTTCCCTCCCTGCATAATTTCCTGATGAGTAAGGTAATGCCGATTGAGTAGAACTCCGTTTACTTCGATCTTCTGAACATATACATTCTTGTCACTTTGATTTTTCGCTTCAATGACTAACGTATTTCCATTCTCAAATTTCAGTGTTGCATTTAGTATCGATGGACTACCCACCGAATATTGATCCGATCCGGGAGCAACCGGATAAAATCCGAGTGCATTGAAAATATACCACGCACTCATCTGGCCACAATCATCATTGCCTCCCAAACCATCGGGTGCTGCCTGATATTGCTTTTTCAAAATCATTCGCACACGCTCTTGGGTCTTCCATGGTTGATCGGTCCAATTGTATAAGTAGGCAACATGATGAGCGGGTTCATTTCCGTGGACATAATTTCCAATGATACCTTCGCGCGTGATATCCTCTGTTTCAGCAAAATATTTATCGGGCAGATACATGGTAAAGAGTGAGTCGAGATGTTGTGTAAACCGTTTTGTTCCGCCCATCTTCTTAATCAGTTCAAGTGGATCATGCGGAACATACAAACTGTAATTCCATGCATTGCCTTCAATGAAGCCCTGGCCATGCGTACTCAAAACATCAAAGTTTTTCTTGAAGCTTCCATCTGCCAGTTTCGGACGAGTATATCGTCTCGAGGCGTCAAAAACATTTTTCCAATTTTCTGAACGTTTTATAAACTCATCGTAAAGATCATTTCGGTTTAGTTTCTTCGCGAGCTGTGCAATGCACCAATCATCATACGCATACTCAAGTGTCATCGAAACAGAAGACGAACTCTTTTCATCGGGAACGTACCCAGAAGTGATGTAAGCATCAAGTCCTCCATAAAATTTTTGTCTCGCGGTAGTCACACATGCATCCAGCGCTGCCTGCATATCAAAATCATTGTTTCCTTTTATGGCCGCATCGACAATTACGGATACACTGTGATAACCAATCATACACCAATTCTCATTCGCATAATGCGACCACACGGGCAACATGGGATGAACACTTTGATCGTAATGCGCCAACATCGATTTAACCATGTCGGCATTTCGTTTCGGCTGTACTATATTAAAGAGTGGATGCAAAGCGCGATAGGTATCCCACAACGAAAAGGTAGTGTAGTTTGTAAAGTTATCTGCTTTGTGATTGTTCTGATCGAGTCCGCGATACATTCCATCAACATCCATATAAGTAGTCGGGCCAAGAAAGGTGTGATACATAGCGGTGTAGAAGTTTATCTTCTCGTCCTTCGTTGTGGTGTTCACGATTATCTTACTCAGCTCCTTATTCCATAATGCTTGTCCATCACGCTTTACCTTCTCAAAATCCCAATGCGGAATTTCTGCTTTCATATTTTGCAAAGCACCTTCCGTGCTTACGGGCGACAAAGCCACTTTCATTTTAACTTTTTCATTCGCGGATGTTTTAAAATCAAAATACAGTTTGATTTGCCGGCCCGCTACTTCAGGGAAATTCTTTCGCTGATCAAACTTTCCCCAAAATCCCCGATACACTTGTGCTTTTGAATAATCTTTATTGCCATACTGATAAAATGGTTTCGAAAATGCAATAGCAAAATATACGGTTCGTGTTCTCGCCCATCCTGTAGTTTGTCGATAGCCGGTTATGAGCGTGTCGTTTTCAATACGAACAAACGTCCATACATTTTTATCTTCAAAATTGTAGATGCCACTGATCAGGTCAACAATAATATGAGACTGGTCTGACTGTGGGAAAGTGTGTTGATGAAAGCCAACGCGATTACTTGCCGTAAGTTCGGTTATGATATTATGGTCATCCAGTTTTACCTTATAGTATGCTGGCTCTGCTACTTCATTTTGATGAGAGAATACCGAACGATATCCTTTTTCAGGATGATCTTCTGTTCCCGGATTAAATTGCAGCTTACCTTCTGTTGGCATAATTAAAATATCGCCTAAATCAGAATGACCCGTTCCGCTGAAGTGCGTATGACTAAAACCAACAATGGTAGGATCATCATACTGATACCCAGCGCAATATTTATAGACGGGGCCATTGTATTTTCCCTGATGCTCATATAATAGAGTATCGGTCTCCGGACTGAGCTGCACCATTCCAAATGGAACAGTCGCGCCCGGATAAGTATGCCCCATCTTATGCGTACCAATTAATGGATTTACATATTGGATTAAATTTTCTGATGAGACTTGTGCGAGCGAAACACTTGGACCGGCAAGAAATAGAAATAATAAGATCCCTTTCATATCAAATAAAAGGTTCAAAATACATCAATTCAATTAATGCATCAATTGATGACTTGTTATTTGAAAATAAAACTCAGCGCGACCTCAAGCCTACAAAAGGTAATGTGTAGTTACATCAAAGCAGCTCGCGCAAACTCCACAGAAAATTGCTCGCACCAAATGTGTACAAATGGGTATTGAGTTAAATCAGGATTGCCCGGTATTTCATAAACCTGTCTGCCCATTACTCCCATGAGCACACCAACCCGAATGTATTCTGTTGCTGTTGCATCTTTGCTGAGATATACTTTTAAGTCTGGACCATTCTGCGATGAGTACGGATCAAAGACTATGTATTTCTTTCCTGATAATTCATACAATGTTACCGTGCCACTTGCTGTGTGCCCTCCAATGCCCACGAACATTCCTCCTTTCACAACCGTGGCATCTGCAAAATCAAGGGCAGCGTCTGGAGAATTTGGTGCTGTAATGGGTGTGGCATCTTCCGGATTGCATGCCATCACTACTAAAAGCAGAAAGACTGATGTTAAGAATTTCATATCTATGGTTGTTTATTTGATCCTATAATTTATTCCTAAACCGAACAACAATGATTTTCTACGAAAGCGATCATTGGGTTCAGGATACTGTTGCACTTCTGTTTCGGATGTGTATTCCGTAAATAAAAATTGCGCTCCTGCTCGTACACTCCATTTGTTGCTGAACTTGTATTTAACAAACAGCTCTGAATTTAAACTGCCAATATCATTATCGCTGATGAGTAATGCATTGAAGCTTGTTGGCTTAGCACTTGTGTTCATTCCTGTAAAACCATTAATGTAATTTGCGCTCTGGTCTGTCCCAAAAGAAAAACCAACTGCGTCAATATTAAAACCGGCAGTGAACTTCGAAGTAATTTGATACTCTATATTAATGCTCACATTGATCATGGTTACCTGTGGAGACTTTATCAATAAGGTATCAATGTTCTCGTCAATGTTTTCCTTGAAGATTACGAAAGGACCACTACTCCCGGAAGTAATCTTAGCAGGCGCTGTAATGTAATATTGATTGGCTCCGAAGTAAGAAGTAATACGACCACCCAAACCTATCGCAAACTTCTTTTGTTTTCCAATCTTCCATAAATGCGAATACTGAACAGAGAAAGCGCCTTGATATTTCGCAAAGCTAAACGTGCCATCAATTTGATCAATCGTTCGGGTTTCTTGCGCAAAAGAAGGCGCAGATAAAGCAAAGGCCAAGAGGATTATAGAAAGTACTCGAAACATAGTAGAATTGGGTTTTACCAAAGATACCTTGTCTTGCAAAATTATTCTGTCGTGGGGATGACAAGATGAATGATGTTAATAAGCCTGACGGTTCAGGATACCTTTAAAGCGAAGAAATAGGAACTTTTCTAAAAACGGGATCAGAGAAGATTACAATTAATTTCCAATTCAAAACTTTGCGCCTCTACGCCTCTGCGGTTTCTTTACTACTTTAGATGCGCTAATCATCGGCTTAGTTTATAATATCTCATTATTACAACCTGTTTTGTTGCCTCATCAAACTTTAATTCAAACTTTTCTCATGATGCTCAATCGAATTAAAATTGCCGCCTTACTTTTTGTTTTTTGTTTACTCATCATGCATACTTCCTATTCTCAGCCGGAGGTAACTGCCTGGGGAAACATGACTGGAATACGGGTTGATGGGCAGCTCGCAAAATTTGAAAGCAGTTTCAAAATCGTGGGGTCAAGCTGGCATCATATCACACAAACCGCGAAAGAGCGACACAGCTATTCATTCAAGAGAGAAGGCAGCAAACAGATTATCACTTCTAAAATAGGATCGATTGATTATACAGAAACGGTAGAAGATATTGGAAAGGGAAAAGCACTTGTTACTATTCAGTACACTGCTCACGTAGATACTGTTTTACTTGGAACTTTCTTTAGCCTCATCTTTAGAGGAGATTATTTTGCCGATGGGTCGGTAGAAATTATTGAACCTTCTAAAACACCTATCAATAAATCAGCCGTGAGTGATGCGAACGAAATCTTACGCGCGAAAGCAAAAGGAATAAAAATCAAATCGAAGCGGGGCACATACCAATTTACGTGCAATGATAGTACTCAAATAATTGCGAAGCGTTTGAATAAAAGCGGAAAAGGTATTGAACTCCTTATCGCCATTACAAATGACGCTCTCAAAAAAGATCAAACGATTAGCAGGACCTTTACCATAATCGCAGATGAAGAAATCGACAAGAGCACAGTGGAAATGACTGTTGATGTTTCCAAACCCGGAAGAGTATTCGATGGTCTTGGCGGAAATTTCCGTTTACAAAATGCTCAAACAGATCAACAGGTAATTGATTACTGTCTTGATAATCTTCGTGTGGCGCATGCGCGAATTGAAATGCCGTGGCGACTCTGGCATCCGGATGAAGATATTGATCCAACAAAAGCTGCGAATGAAGGAAAGCTGAATGAGCGTGTTCAAAAAGCGATGGAGCTTGCGCAACGTTTAAAGAAGATGAACATTCCAATCATCTTATCCGGATGGTTTGGTCCTGATTGGGCAATTGTTGGTAAGCGATCATCAGGGCCACAACCCGGAGGCGTTTGGGGAAATCCATTGAATCATGACAAGATGGATAAAATTTATAAATCCATTACCGATTACATTCAGTACATGAAAGATCATTATGGTGTTGAGGTCGAAATGTTTTCGTTCAATGAATCCGATCTTGGCATTGACATCCGACAAACCGGTTTGGAACATCGTGATCTCATTAAAAATTTAGGCGCGCATTTTAAGGCCAAAGGTTTAAAAACAAAATTACTTCTTGGCGATACGGCCGATGCCAACGGTTGGGCATTCTTAACTGAGTCACTTGCTGACCCATCTACATGGCCTTTTATCGGAGCAGTCTCATTTCATTCATGGCGAGGTTGGGAATATGAAACGCTAAAGAAATGGGCGGACGCAGCAGAAAAAGTAAACAAACCTTTGATTGTAGGGGAAGGTAGCATTGATGCAGCAGCATGGAGATATCCGCTCATCTTCGAAGAACAAATCTACGCCATTGAAGAAATTAATCTGTATGTGCGCATGCTTGCCATTTGTCAGCCGAAAACCATTTTGCAATGGCAGCTTACAGCAGATTACTCTCCATTAGCCGGTGGCGGAATTTTTGGAAACAACGAGAGTCTTCGACCCACCAGAAGATTTTGGCAACTGAAACAGCTTAGTGCTACTCCTAAAAGTTTGTTTGCTTTGCCGATGGTGTGCACGAATGAAGATGTATCGTGTGCTGCATTAGGTGATTCTAAATCAAGCAACTATGCGTTTCATATTGTAAACAATGGTGCTTCGCGCGAAGCGAGCGTTTCAGGCATTCCTAAAAAAGTTAAAAAGTTAAAGGTCTTTGTAACTGATAAAAACAAAGGAATGGAAGAAGTTGGCAGTGTCACGGTTATGGATGGAAAGGTAACATTCACATTACCAGAAGTCAGCTATGTAACGTTAATCAATAGTAAGTGAGGCAATCACAAGCGAACTCGTCATCTCACTTCAGTTTGACTTATCAAAGTCCAGATACACAATACGGAGAGCAAAATTCCAGTACTCATATCAATTCAATCAGTTCTCATCCGTTACACGCTTTACAATCTACTTGCGCAACCATTTTATTTACTTCGAAAAGTGAATATCATCCGATTCCATTTTTAGAAGAAGTCGGCATCTTCCTTTTAAGTAAAAATACTCTATTCTTCTTCCGTGTTCTTCAGCACTCCAAGAAGTTCGAATGCACCCTTGGTTACAATTGAACTTTGTCTGTCAAAACGTTCCTCTAGTTTCACCTCCGTGAACTCTCCTTCGGAATTGCCAATACCTACTGCAACGATTTTAAATTCATTTTTACCTGATGGAATAAAGATGAAATGATCGCCTTCAAAATTCACAAGCGCTTCATTCGGTACAACATCCACTTTGTGCAAGGCTGTTTCGATGCTGCCCTTTACATACATGCCGGGCAGTAATGTAGGGTCTTCTTTATCTAAATGGCAATGAATATTAACAGTACGCTCTGCGCTGATTTCCTTTCCGATTAAAAATACGGAGGCGGTGCGCACATCACTTGCATTGGCCAATTGAAATTTTACCTTTTGCCCTGTAGCTATCTTGCTAATATCTTTTTCATAAATCTGAAGCTCCACATGAATATGATCGAGGTTTACAATTTTAAACATCACATCTGTAGGACTTACAAATTGTCCAATATTCACGTTTACCTGCGAAACAAATCCATCAACAGGTGCATACAATTTAATAGTCGACCTTATACTTCCTTCTCCAAGTGAAGCAGGTGAAATATTAATCATTGTTAACTTAGCTTCCAGGCCTTTTACTAATGCTCTCACACTTTCGTATTCCGATTTAGATTGCTCCAGACTTTTAGTAGCATTTACATTTTCCTTTGCCAGTTCGGTTTGCCGATTGTATTGTGCTTCAGCAAATTCAAGCTTGCTTTTATTATCAAGGTAATCTTGTTGCAATTGAATGTAATCCTGATTCTCTAACACAACCAATACATCACCTTTCCGAACTTTCATTCCCTGTAGGAGTATTGTAGATTTAACAAAACCACCGAGCGGTGCCGAGATGGATATTAAATTTTGTGGAGGAACATCAAGCTTACCATTTGCCTGTATGGACGAACCCATTTCTTTCTTTTCAATTTTACCCATGGCGATACCTGCAGCTTTGTATTGTATTTCTGTTAGCGTTACAGAACTGGCTAATGTAGTGCTGTCTGCAACATTGACAATGGTTTCGGTTTTATTTCCACAGGCCGAAATCAATACTGTGCTTACGATGAGGATGATTATATTCTTCATTTATTTATTGCCGTTTAAAAATTGAATGATAATGATGCTGTTATTGTATTGTTGCAATGCCAGTAGATAACCCTCACGAATCGAAAGTGCTTGGCGTAAATTTAGAAGGAGCATGGTGTAATCGAGCTCGCCACTTTTAAATGCCTTCCGGCTTTGCTCCGTTAAAAGTATGGCGGTTTCCAAAGCAGAGTCTCTGTAATACTGTAAACTGTTTTTATTTTTTAACAATTCTTCACTGGCCTGATTGTATTGTTGTGCTATGCTCAATTGAAAAGCTTCCTTTTGTTTTTCAGCAATGTTGCTTTGGATATTTGCTGCTTTTATGCGCGCAGTGTGCGAGCCTATCCATAAGGGAATAAAAACGCCAAACTGAAGACCCTGAAAGCGTTCACTGGGTCCAAAATATTGATCAATGCCGTTTACATTTTGAGTACCAATTAAGGTTTGATTAAAATATCCCACACTTAAATCAGGAAGTGTGCGAGACACTTCCAACTTCTTTATTCGCCTGGAGACTTCAATATTTTGAGATACTAAAGCAAGCGATGGATTCTGATCAAAAGAAGAATTCGTTTCGTCTAGTGAAAACAAGGTTTCCTGATTTCCATCTATATCATTGATTTGAGCAGACTGACAAAGGATCTGAAGGTGATTCAATGCGATTCGTATATCGGCTTCATTTCGGGCGATCTGATTTTTGATCTCCATCAATTGTGTATCCGCAGATGTTTTTGCCAGCAAAGTACTTTCACCTGTTTTGTATTGAACCGAAGCAGCGCGAGCTAAATCGGTAAGCAAACTATCGTGCTGAAGAAGTACTTGCTGATGTTCTTTTAAATACACCAACTGATTAAAAATTTGTTTCACTTGAAAAGTCAATTCATTTTTGGTAACACTTTCCTTTAGTATAGCTGAATTAACAAGCTCCTTATTCAGCGAACTCTGCGCACTAAAAACAGTTGGGAACGGAATGTTCTGAGTAATGGTAATGTTATTATCATTCTTCTGAATACTATTGAACTGGCCATACATAAACGAGACTTCGGTTTTTGGAATATCAACCGAAGATTTTTTCAATTCCTGCTGTCTGGCAGTTTCCATTGTGCTGGCTTGAATTGTTGGATTTTTTTCCAATGCCAGTTTTATGGCATTATCCAATGAAACAGCCTTCTCTTGTGCAAATCCCAAAAGCGAAATGCCCAGGCTGAGTAATAATAGAATGAAATATCTCATAAAGTTTTCCGTGTTGATTCGGTGCATGGTTTTCTGATCATCGACCTGTCCGCATTGTCTAGTTGAGTAAGCAAGGAATAGTCAGTACAGAATAAGGTCTTGACTTTTTTAACAAAGAGCGCATTTTCTGAATATGATTTTCTTGAATAGAGAAGCAACTCATTTGTGTCTATCATTTTATAGTTATCATAAAGAATCATCGCTCCTCTTTCTCCAAACGCTCTGTACCGGGCTTCATCGATAGAATAACCAAATAATTTTCCAAAGTCAAACACATGAATTCCATGAAGAGATCGGATTATGGGTTGGGCAATTGGATTCGTTCGAATAGAACTTTCGCCATCACCCACTTGAAATACTTTCGATGGAGTATTATTAAGGAACTCTTGCTCTGTTTTAAAAACGTGCACAGTACTTGTTTGCCCCTGCACTTGATATCCAAGCCCGAAGGTTAAGAAAAAAAGTAAGGCGCTGACACTGCGTTTCATTTTGCCAGCAGGAATTTTTTCGGAAACAAAATACAAAACGGGTAGAACGATGAGGGTTAATAATGTAGCACTTGCCAATCCGCCAATAACCACAGTAGCCAATGGTTTCTGTACTTCAGCTCCACTGCCATGAGAGAGTGCCATCGGTAAGAATCCTAGTGAAGCCACTGTGGCTGTCATGATTACAGGCCGCAAGCGAGTAGTTGTTCCCTTCATGATAATTTCAACCAAGTCTTTGATGCCGTCATTTTTTAACCGATTAAATTCTGAAATGAGAACGATACCGTTTAAAACAGCAACGCCAAACAAAGCGATGAAGCCGATACCTGCCGAAATACTAAACGGCATATCGCGAAGCCACAAAGCAAATACTCCTCCGATGGCGGATAATGGGATCGCGGTATAAATCAACAGTCCTTGGCGAATGGATCCAAAAGCAAAGAATAATAGAATGAAGATCAAGATGAGTGCAACGGGCAAAGCAATGGCGAGTCGGGCACGAGCCTCTTGCAAGTTTTTGAATGTACCACCGTATGTTACGGAATAACCAGGCTCAAATTTTATGTAGGCATCTACCTTCTTCTGCAATTCTTTTACAATACTTTCTACGTCACGACCTCCAGTATTAAATCCAATTACAATTCTCCTTTTGGCATCATCACGCTGTATTTGGTTAGGCCCCACCTCCA
The DNA here is from genome assembly GCA_036787535.1 of Chryseolinea sp. Lineage (GTDB taxonomy): Bacteria > Bacteroidota > Bacteroidia > Cytophagales > Cyclobacteriaceae > Chryseolinea. The sequence continues at coordinate 10,877 of DAIQPD010000004.1, read as the reverse complement.
GCACAACATCGGCCACCTGCGACAATGGGATTTGCAAACCAGTTGGATTGGTGATGGAGAGATTGCGTACATCTTCAATAGATTTTCGTTTCTCCTCATCAAGCCTCACCACAATATCAAATCGTTTTTCACCCTCAAATAAAAGACCAGCACTTTGCCCTGCTAAGGCAGTGTTAATGACTTGGTTTATATTTTGAACTGTGAGATTAAATCGCGCAAGTTGATCGCGCTTCAATCGAATAATGATTTGCGAAAGGCCGGTAATATTCTCAACAAAAATAGTTTCAGTGCCCTCAATACCTTCTGCCAGTTTTCCGATTTGCGCACCGTAACTGGCAAGCCTATTTAAATCCTCACCATACACTTTAATAACGACATCCTGTCGCGCACCGGTCATTAATTCATTGAATCGCATTTGTATCGGATGCTGAAAATCGAACCAAACACCAGGTACGTTTTCATTCAGAACCTTGTGCATTTTCTCAATCATTTCATCTTTTGATTTGGCACTTACCCATTCCGATTTATCTTTCATTACCACCATTAGATCAGCAGCCTCAATGGGCATTGGATCTGTTGGAATTTCGGCAGAACCAATTTTAGCAATTACCTTCTCTACTTCAGGGAAATTTTTTAAAATAGCTTCTTCTCCTTTTAATGTTGCCTGCAAAGTTGAGGTAAGGCTACTACCCGTTAGTAAACGGGTTTCAACGGCAAAATCACCTTCATCTAACTCTGGTAAAAATTCTCCTCCGAGGGTAGAAAAAATATAGATGCTGGCAATCAACATGACAATTGAAATAGTAATCGTTGCTTTTTTGTTGACAATCGCTAATGTAAGTGAGGGCGAGTAGAATCTATGAATCCAATCAATGATGCGATCCGAAATACTTTTCTTATGAGAAGGATTTTTGCTTAAGAATAACGCAGAAGCAAGGGGTACATAAGTCAACGATAAGATGGCGGCACCAATGATAGCGAAGATAACCGTTTGCGCCATTGGCTTGAACATCTTTCCTTCAATGCCCACAAGAGAAAGAATCGGTAAGTACACGATTAAAATAATAATTTGTCCAAAGGCTGCTGCGTTCATCATCTTCTTTGCGGATGAACCTACCTGCTCGTCCATTTCAGACTGTGTTAATCTGCGGATGTTCCCGGAGGTTGAAATGTAATGAAGGGTAGCTTCAACAATAATAACAGCACCATCTACGATCAATCCAAAATCGATGGCTCCTAAACTCATAAGGTTTCCGGATACACCAAACAGATTCATCATGATGATAGCAAATAGCATCGACAATGGAATTACAGAAGCAACAACCAGACCTGCACGAAGATTACCGAGTAAGAGAACGAGAACAAAGATGACGATTAGTGCACCTTCCGCCAGATTTTGGGTTACCGTTTCAATGGCATTGTTTACGAGTTTGGTCCTATCCAAAAAGGGTTCGATTGTTACCCCTTTGGGTAATGTTTTTTGGATGGCGGAAACGCGTTCCTTCACATCGTTAATTACGCGCGAAGAATTGGCACCTTTCAGCATCATCACCATGGCGCCTACCGTTTCACTTTTTCCGTTTTGAGTCATCGCACCAAAACGAATGGCGCTACCTAATTTTATCGAGGCAACATCACGCATCAGCAGCGGGATGCCAGAAGTGCTAGAGCGAACAACGATATTACCAATATCATCAATAGAGGTAATTAAACCTTCACTCCTTATATAATATGCATTCGTATTTTTTTCAATGTAGGCGCCCCCCGTATTTTGATTATTTGTTTCAAGCGCAGCAAATACTTCGCTCACTGAGAGGTTAAGGCTCCTTAATTTTTCTGGAGAGATCGCGATTTCAAATTGCTTGAGATATCCACCAAAGCTGCTGACATCGGCAACTCCTTTTGTTCCCAGTAATTGCCTGCGCACAATCCAGTCTTGTATGGTGCGCAATTCCATAATGGAATATTTGTTTTCATAACCCGGCTCAACTTTTAGAATGTATTGATAAATCTCACCAAGTCCGGTAGTCATCGGGGCTAACTCGGGTGTTCCGGCACCAGGGGGTATTTGCTTCTTGGCTTCGGTGAGTCGTTCACTCACTTGTTGACGAGCCCAATACACATCCTTTTCATCAGAAAAAACGATTGTTACTACTGATAACCCAAAACGGGAAAAAGAACGAATCTCTTCAATGCCCGGAATTGTGGCCATGGTTTGTTCGATGGGAAAAGTTACCTGTCGCTCAATGTCCAGAGCAGATTGTGACGGAGCGATAGTAAGCACCTGAACCTGATTGTTGGTGATGTCGGGCACCGCATCGATGGGAAGCTGTGTTACGGAGTAACTCCCCCAACCGATCAGTCCAAGAATCATTAAGCCGACAATCAATTTATTGCCTATCGAAAATTGAATGATGGAATTAAGCATGAAGCTGAATTATTTATTGAAGTGATAAAATGGATATTGATTCGCTCTTTTGGAAAGAGTAAATTCAATTTAATAAAACAAAAAGATGATTATGCTCTTGGCGGTTGCCAGATGGAGAAATGAAATGAAGACGTGTTGAGCTGTTGTGAAGACGGAACCACCTTCTTCACGGTGGGAAATAATTTTACAACAGGTTCAGAAAATCCATCGGCAGGAATTACAAAAGTGATGGAGATTTCTGTGCAGTGATTGCTTTTAAAAGGTAGCTCCTGATCGTGATCATCGTGCTGAACATTACCTTTAAAATAATGGAGCGCAATAAAATTGATTAGGGTAATATTTTCGTTTCCTTTTTTATGCTCATTATAATGTACGAAGAATATGGGCAGGCGAAATACCTGATGCAATTCGGTATTGACCGAAAGGTAGGTGAATAAGAATATGATGGCTGCCGCTCTTCTCATAGGTATTGCATCACAAACAAACGGATAATTTCTGAATGAATTCTGAATATAATGTGGAAATTATATGATTAGCATCTCTAAAAGCCTCCACAATGCTTCCTAATCGGAGAATGGAACGGATAGTTTTACAAGCACAGTGGCGTGGAAGTAAATAAAAAAGAGTTTTAAAATGTTCTGGAAGTAATCTCTCCAAATACAAGGTATCTATTACTTTGAACCTTTTCAATTGGCTTTGCGTACTTAGACCAGATTGATATATTTACATCATTCAATACGAATGGCACTGAGTACAAAACAAATAGAAAAAATATCGAAGGCTTTGGGCGATGCAAATCGCCTGAAGATTCTTCAACATATTTCAAAAAAAGGAGGATGCGGGAACTGCGCTGATATTCAGGATGAAAGTCCGCTGGCCCAGCCCTCGGTAAGTCATCACATTAAGGTATTGGTAGAATCGGGGTTGATTGAACCTGAAAAAGAGGGGAGAAACCACAAATACAACCTAAATGAGAAGCTTTTGAAAGAATACACCAACAGCATCACACAATTGAAATTCGCCTAGCGGATTTTTTTATAAAAATATATCGAAGAATTTGAATATATCAATGAACTAATTGAACCCGAAAAGCATTTAAAGAGACATGCCCGAAAAAGCGGGCTTTTTTTTAAATCAAATACATCGAAACATTTAAATATATAATTAAATCAACTCAAACCATGACAAAAAAAGTAAACACCTCCTTTACCTCTTACGCATTAGGAAACACAACACTTTCAAACCGTTTGGTAATGGCACCCATGACTCGCAGTCGCGCGATTAATAACATACCAAATAAATTAATCGCTGAGTATTACGCTCAACGCGCCTCTGCCGGATTAATTATTTCGGAAGGTGTTTCCCCTTCTCCAAATGGACTAGGATATGCCCGCATCCCGGGACTTTTTTCAAAAGATCAGATTAATGGCTGGAAGTTGGTAACACAAGCCGTTCATGATGCCGGTGGAAAAATTTTCGCACAGCTTATGCACACAGGTCGAATTGGTCATGCTTTGAATTTACCGGAAGGCGGACGCATCGTTGCTCCTTCGGCTGTTGTTGCAACAGGACAAATGTGGACCGACAAAGAAGGAATGAAAGATCATCCGGTTCCGCAAGAATTAAGTGCTACCGATTTAACGAAAACTAAAAACGAATATGTTCAGGCAGCGAAAAATGCAATTGAAGCTGGCTTCGATGGTATTGAACTTCATGGGGCAAATGGATATTTATTAGAACAATTTTTATCGCCTTACTCAAACAAACGCAATGATACTTACGGAGGAAATATTGAAAACAGAAGTCGCTTTGTTTTGGAGGTTGCAAAAGAAGCTAGTGAAGCAATCGGAAAAGACAAGGTAGGTATTCGTTTATCTCCATTCGGAGTGTTCAACGAAATGCCACACTATCCAGAAATTGAGGCTACCTATACGTATCTCGCAGAAGAACTAAATAAAATTGGTATTACCTACATCCACATTGTGGATCATAGTTCTGGTGGTGCGCCTGAAGTTCCACTCAGCATTAAAAAAACCATTCGCGAAAAATTCAAAAACACGTTGATCCTCTCAGGTGGATATACTTTGGATCGTGCGGAAGAAGATTTATCAACAGGCTTCGCTGATCTGGTTGCTTTCGGAAAACCATTTATTACCAATCCTGACTTGGTTGATCGTCTTCAAAGAAATCTTCCGATCAACAATAAACTTGATGCCAGTACATTATACACTCCCGATGCAAAAGGATATACCGACTATCCTGTATTCCAGGATGAATTGATAAGCGCATAACATATTACGTAAACTAAAAATCACATGTCAACAAAAGTCAAATCGATTTCGGCAACAACAGCACGCATTGTTCTTGGGCTCATCTACTTTGTATTTGGTCTTAATTTTTTCTTTCACTTTATACCAACACCTCCTCCAAGTGGTGGAGTAGCAGATGCCTTTACCGGAGGTCTATTTCAATCGGGTTATTTCTTTCCGATGTTGAAAGGATTAGAAGTAGTGTTAGGTGCGCTATTGCTAATTGGCTTTTTTGTCCCACTTGCATTGGTGGTACTGATGCCGATTAGTATCAACATCCTATTGTTCCATGCATTCTTGTCACCCGATAATACAATAATGGGCATCGTCATTGTATCACTGCAGATATACCTTTCATGGTTTTACCGCGATTATTATAAGCCGTTGTTTAGTCCAAAGACAACTATTACGGCTTAGTATTCGCTAAACTTTATTGAATGGAGGTAATCATTGATTACCTCCATTTTTTTGTCTAACCCATAAGGGAATTAACTTAAAATGAATTTCAATACCTATATTCGAATTTGGCCAACTTACCCAGCAGACTATGAAAACCAATCACAACCATTTTATAAAAAGCTGCCTTTTTGCATTCGTTATTTTTTTTAACGATGCGAATGCACAAGTACTGAGTTCAAAGCAAATCGATTCACTGGTGAATAAAACCATGGAGCTGATGCCACTGGGTGGTATTGCCGTTGCTGTCGTGAAAGATGGAAAAGTAATTCACGCCAAAGGGTATGGTGTTGCATCCATTAAAGGAAATGAAAAAGTAGATGAGAATACACTTTTTGCAATTGCTTCCAATAGCAAAGCTTTTACTACGACAGCACTTGCTATGTTAGTGGATGAAGGAAAACTTTCATGGCAAGATAAGGTAGTAGATCATATTCCTGAATTTAAAATGTACGATCCATACGTAACAGCAAATTTTAACATTCAGGATTTATTGACACATAGAAGTGGTCTCGGACTAGGTGCAGGTGATCTCATGTTCTTTCCCGATGGAAGTGACTTCACTGTAAAAGATGTTCTCAAAAGTTTTCAATATCAGAAACCGGTTTCCGACTTTAGAACAAAATACGATTACGACAATCTCTTATATGTAGTAGCCGGAGAAGTTGTAGCACGCGTAAGCGGGATGAGTTGGAGCACCTTTGTAGAAAAAAGAATTATGATGCCACTGAGCATGAACCGGTCTGCGGGTGTCTATCAAAATTTGAAAGACAAGAAAAATACAGCGATGCCACATGCTGTTGAGGATGGAAAACTAAAACAACTTGAAACATACACAAAGAATGATGCATCGCTCGGTGCTGCCGGAGGCATTTATTCAAGCGTAAATGACTTAAGCAAATGGATGCTGATGCATCTGAATGATGGCAAGTATGGCGAGTCCTTAAAATTACAATTGGTCTCCAAAGAAAATCATGATGAAATGTGGAGACCACATACCTTTATTGGATTTAATAGTAAACCAAGTCCCCAAAACAAAGTTCACTTTAATGCTTATGGTCTAGGGTGGGGAATTAGTGATATGAATGGTTATGTTATATTTAGTCATACCGGTGGATTGCCAGGCATGCTTTCTAAAACTACGTTGATCCCGGAATTAAATCTTGGCGTTGTCGTATTAACCAATACCGATCCAGGAGGTTATAGTTTTCAAACCATTTCCAGATCCATTGTTGGTTCGTATTTAGGAATAAAAAGAACAGATCGTATAAGTCAGGCCGCAAAGAACATTCAGGAAATGAATAGCAAAGGGGATTCGGTTTCAACTGCTGTTTGGAATATAGTGAAGAATGCAAAGATAGATAAACTAAAGTTAGATCAGTTTACAGGTACCTATCGCGACAATTGGTTTGGCGATGTGAACATTACGTTGAAAGATGGACAGTTGTGGTTCACTTCTGTTCGCTCTCCTAAACTCAATGGAAAAATGTTTTACTACAAGGCCAATACCTTTGCCATCAAATGGGATTATCAGGATATGGATTGTGATGCCTTTGCTACTTTTAGTTTAAATGAAGAAGGTAATGCTACTGGTATTCGAATGAAAGGTATCTCACCGAACATTGATTTCAGCTTTGACTTTCAGGATCTGGATCTTCAGAAAGTGAAAAGCAAAAAGTAGAAGGCTAGAAGGGAAAAATAGGAAATAGAAAGCTGAAAGTTGTAAGTAGTTTTCATTAGCAAGTGATTGCTAATCCCAAACGTATTTCCAGGTATTATCTTTTTGCTTTTTCCATACGGTATGAAATACTCCCTTAAATTCGGAAGTTGTACTGTCATCGTTCTTTACTTTCCAGATATATTTTCCATAGGTATATGCAAGCGTTCCACAATCTGAAACGTCAATGTAATCCGGAGTCCAATTTACAATTGCATTCTTATTGCGTTCTGAATCATAGTAGGTTCTGATATTTTCTTTTCCGATGACAAGCGTATCGTTTTCTCTTTTAATTACTGCATTTGAATCAGCAAAAAAATAGAATGCTTCCGCTATTCCTTTTTCGCTTGTCATCTTTTCAAAAGCCTTTTCAACTTGAAATATTTCTTTTTTGATTTTCTCCTGATCTACTTTCTGATGACAAGAAGTAATCAATACTCCGATTATCAATAGGCTTAAATTTTTTTTCATTTGAATATTTTTTTTGACAATACTAGTTTTTCAAACTATTTGTCATTCTCCTTTTTGGTGGCAAGTCAAACGTGATCTTCCAATTGATTCCAAATTTGTCTTTAAAGATTCCATAGTAAGATCCCCAAAATGTTTCAGTCATTAATACTTTAATTCGACCTCCTGTAGAAAGCTCATTAAACAATCGGTCAGCTTCGTCTCTACTATCGGTATTAATGTAAAGTGCAAAATTATTATTTGATCCTATTTCTGAATACGACTCCGTATTGTCTGAGCCCATCAAAGTTGTTTCCTCACTAATGGGTAAGGTAACATGCATTATCTTTTTGTCATCCTCCTTAAAAATTTCTCTGTCGGCACCGGGCACATCTCCGTAGCGTCCTAGATATTTAAATTCACATCGAAAAACCGATTTATAAAAATTAAATGCCTCCTCACAGTTGCCATTAAAGAAAAGGTAAGGATTTAATTTTGTCATGACTTTCTTTCTGTTATTTATTCTCCATCAACACAACTTTGTTAGCCGAAGTAGTTTCTTGTTTCTTACCCATTGTTAAGATTAATAACACTATCCCTGCCAAGATAAAGGGGATGCTTAAGATCTGGCCCATATTTAAAATCATTCCTTCTTCAAACTGTTCTTGGTTAACCTTGACGAATTCATCAACGAATCGTAAACTAAAAAGTAGTATTAAGGAACAACTGAAAAGAAATCCATTTTTCATTTTGTCCTTCCGTTTATACCAAATCAAAAAGAAAACTCCAGACGACAATAAGTATTGGATGGCTTCATATAGTTGAGCAGGATGTCTCGGTATATTGTCAATACTCGTAAAAATAAATGCCCAAGGTACATCGGTCGGTATGCCAATTATTTCCGAATTCATCAGATTCCCTAATCGGATCATGCCAAAGCTCAATGCTGCGATGATCACCATTCTATCGAGTATCCATAAGTAAGGTACCTTCGTCTTTCGGGCGAATAAATAGATCGCGATCAGAATACCGATCACTCCACCGTGACTTGCAAGTCCGCCTTGCCAGATCATGAGTATTTCATGAGGGTTATGAAAATAATATATGGGGTCATAGAATAGTACGTGTCCTAACCGGGCACCTACAATGGTTGCAATTACTACGTACACCGTCAACGTGTCAACCTCAGCACTTGGCCGTCCCTCCTTTTTGTAGATGTAATTCATTATCACCTGACCAACCAGAAACGACAATGCAAAAAATAGTCCGTACCACCTAACCGGATGATCAATAACAGGAATGGTAAAAATGTCCGGGTTTATATCCCAGATTATGAAAGTCAATAGGTTTAGTAAATTCATTCCTGTCGTTTTATACTTTGGTTGTTAGTATTAATTTTCAATAAGCTATGCAATGGGCTACTTAAGAGCTTACTTTTCAGCAGCGAAGCAAAAGTAGGTGACTGTTCTATAGATATCAAGGCCAGGGCGAGCGGTTGTCAATTAAACCTACTTTGAAAATATTGACTTTATGCTGGCCGTTAGTTTCTTACCATCGTCTTCCGATAACCAAACTCCTCTTACCATTACTCCAGCTTTATTTTGGAGATTGTTTAGATTAAGTAGTGGATTAGCATTTAACAACAAAAGATCAGCCCGCTTGCCAACCTCAACTGTCCCAAATTCATTTTCCTTATTCATCGCCAATGCCGAATTAATGGTTGTCATCTTTAACACCTCGTAAGTTGGGATTCCAATTTCTTTCAGAATTTTTAATTCCTGATGAAGTGAATATCCTGGAATTAGTAGTGGTAGATTTCCTGCATCTGTACCTGCAATTAGTTTGGCTTTTGCATTGTATAAATTAAAAACAATTTTCTTAAGCGCTTCAAAATTGCTTTCTCCGAACTTATCAACAATCTCCATTGTCTCCTTCGGGTTATTACTAATTCTTTTCTTCCACATTCCAGTCCAATCATTGGGCACTAACCCAGATCTCTCTGCATAGCTAAACATTTCAGTCACTCCTTTTCTGGAGCCCGTCATGTAGTGGCTATAAATAGTAGGACAATTCCAAAGATCAGAGTTTGCTGTTAATGATGTGTAATTGTCTGGTTCGCTTATTAAAACCTGGTGGTCTTTCCATTCAAAGTACCCGTTCAAATGTTCAATCGAATTATGCCTAGATCGTATTGCATCCTCCACGGTAATTTTGTTGGGCAAGTGGCCGTCAACTAACATACCTTGTTTTTGTGCTTCGTCTGCAATAGCCTCATAGACTTCTTTTGTCAGCCCATCATATACCTTAATGAATTCAAAACCTTTCTTCTTTTGATCCATAACAATTTTTCGGCCTTGTTCAGGAGTTGAAGCAAATGCAAATAATTCAAAGTTATCTTTACGCCCGTCTATGATCGGTCCTGATTGATATAAGTTCGGTCCAAGTATTTCATTCCTTTTAATTTTTTCTTTTAACACAAGCTTCTCCAGTTCTCCGCACATGTCACGTACGCTTGTTACTCCATTGATTAGTAAAAGCATCATCCACGTGTTCTTCATGGCATGCTTATCAAAAAGATGTACATGCATGTCCGTCAGACCGGGCATAAGATATTTACCAGTTCCGTCAATGACAGTAGCACTTTCATTTTGAAAATCGGTTCCTATTTTTTGAATGATCCCATTCTCAATTAAAACATTCTGATTTTTAATCAGCACCGAATCCTTCATGGTCAGGATGCTTACGTTTTTAATGAAGTAAGTCTTCGGTTTAAATGCTTCAGAGGATTCAGTTAATAGATTGTCAATAGCAGTTGATTCTTTTTTCGAAATCAATTGTCCGCTTACTGTGGAGTAAAGTAGAATTGAGAATGATAGTAGGGTAAGTGAAAGTGTTTTCATTTAAACACCATTTTGTTTGTAAGTCACAAGTGGAAATCCGATAGCACAACGCTTTCCAGTGCTACTTTGCATAATGTTAACAAAGTCGGAATTATTTCAACTTAATCGATTTAAAGAACTTCTTTATTAGTTTGTTTTGTCCTTTGCCAGACAAGTCCCAAATCTCAAACGTGTAAAAGATTTTGTCAATCAAAACAATTCTACCAGTCACCAAGATACCATTTACTCCATTGAAGTCTTTCGTGTATTCTATTTGTCGTCCTTTGTAATTGTTCAATTTTATTTGTTCCTCCCTCAATAATTTAGAATTGTTTGCTGCCTCCAACTTACCTTTAATTACTCCCTTATAAAAGTCATTAAGTCCCTCTTGTTTAATGTCAAAGTTTGGATTTAGGCCTAAGTCCGCGGTCAATACATTAATTATGTAATCCGTTTCTTCAATTTGATAAATCTTTTTCTTCCCTATATCCTGAATATCAGGAGTTGACGGAAAATCAATGCTGACGTGATTGTCAAGATTAGTTTCAGTCCAAGTTTGTCCACAAGTCAACTTAGAAGATAAAATCAATAATGACAAAAGGATAAACTTTCTCATGGCTATGGCTTACTCTTACTTAATA
>DAIQPD010000282.1:0-4214 GCA_036787535.1 Chryseolinea sp. | reverse complement strand
ATGTATTCACGGAGGTGGCGCTTTTGTTTGGCCCGTAATTCAGGATTATGCTTTCCTGGATTTAAAACCGCTATCTATTGAAGCGAACTTAACCAATGCGTTAAGCAGGCAAAATATTCGGGTAGATGTGCCTTGTCGATTTACCATTGCAATATCAACAGAATCCGACAGCATGAACACCGCTGCTGAACGTCTCTTGGGTTTAACCTATGAACAGATACAGGAACTAGCAAAAGATATTTTGTTTGGTCAGTTGCGTTTGGTTATTGCCACCATGACGATTGAAGAAATTAACTCTGACCGTGATAAATTTTTGGATAATATTTCGAAGAACGTTGACAGCGAATTGAAGAAGATCGGATTGAAACTCATCAACGTTAACGTAACCGATATAAAAGATGAATCGGGTTATATTGAGGCGTTGGGTAAAGAGGCTGCTGCAAAAGCCATAAACGAAGCGAAGATCAGTGTTGCCGAGCAAGAAAAAATAGGAGAAACAGGTAAGGCCATGGCCGACCGGGAAAAGGATACTCAGATTGCGGAGACTCATCGTGACCGTGATGTTAAGATTGCGGTAACGCAAAAAGACAGGGAAGTAAGTATCGCTTCTGCAAAGAAAGACGAGGCCATCGGAAAGGCAGAGGCAGAAAGAGATACTCGTGTAAAAACGTCAGAGGCAAATGCTATCGCGATCAAAGGAGAGAACGAAGCGAAAATTTCTATAGCGCAATCAGAAGCGTTGCGTAGGGAGAAAGAAGCGGAAGCGTTACGAATTGCTATGGCGTCTGAAAAAGTACAACAAGCCAAAGCGTTGGAAGAATCGTATGTGGCAGAGCAGAGAGCGGAATTAGCGCGTTCAGAAAGAGAGCGTTCAACTCAAATTGCCAACATTGTGATTCCTGCAGAAATTGCCAAGCAACGTGCTATTATTGATGCACAAGCTGATGCAGAAAGAATTCGGGAACAAGCAAAAGGAGAAGCGGATGCTATATTTGCAAAGATGGAAGCAGAAGCAAAAGGTCTTTATGAAATTCTGACCAAGCAAGCGGAAGGATATAAACAAGTTGTATTGGCTGCAGGTGGCGACCCTACAAAAGCGTTTCAATTATTGCTCCTTGAAAAATTACCAGAATTGGTGAAAACTCAGGTTGAAGCCGTTAAGAATATTAAAATTGATAAGATCACCGTTTGGGATTCAGGAAATGGAGGAGGTGAAAATGGTAATTCATCAACCGCCAACTTTGTCTCGGGTATGATGAAGACCGTACCACCATTAAATGATTTGTTCAACATGGCTGGTCTTAACTTACCTACTTATCTAAAAGGAGAATCAGACAAACCTGTTGATAAACCTTCTGAGAAAATTAATCCGGAAACGAAAGAAGGTAAAAAGCCTTAATGTATTTTTAGGGTAAATGTTGACTTGTAGTGGGGTGTGTGCACTGCCTGTGAATACATGTTTCATCTTTGTTGTTTTTAATCTGTGATATTAATATTTGAGATGAAAGGATCGAATACTTTTTTATACAACAGATTGAGCACAGAGTCAAATAATTGAATACTTTGAAAATAGAAATATGAAAAACCGGGCAACTTCTGTTTTTCTTCTTATTCTTTTGATTAGCTGTAAGGATTCGACCAATCAATCTTCTGGAATTCATTTTATAAAACAGTCACTACCCGTTTGGGAAGGCAAGTTTGTAGCAGCTGATCCAAGCATCGTTAGGGATGGTGATTCGCTTCGAATGTATTACACTAGCCTGCTGACGGATCCAACAGAAAAAATTTTTATTTCAGGCGCTAAATCGAAAGACGGTATCCACTGGACTCCTTCAAATAACATTGTTGGAGGAGAGAGTATTGCATTAGATGTTCGCGAAGGGGAGTGGGATAATCATCTGGAAGCGGTGTCGATCATTATAGAGGGAAATGAAACATGGATGTATTACTGTGGCTATGAGCAAGAGGCAGAAGTGGCTGGCACCATTGTGGCAACAGGTCAAGTTGGATTGGCTAAATCAATAAATAATAGAACATTTGAGCGATCATCAATCGATCCAATATTGTCCTTAGGACAAAACAACTCAAAAGATTTTAATGCACTTTTTTCGCCAACGGTAATTAAAGAAGGTAATACCTATTATATGTTTTATGTTGGGTATTGCATTGAGAATTGTACACCTGCATTTATCGGAATATTGGCGGCAACATCAACCGATGGAATTAACTGGACAAAGCAAGCTGAACCCATTTTAAGTGGTGAGGATGTCAGCCTCGATTGGGCTGGTGTTATAAAGGAACCGGCCATAGTGAAAGGACCCGATAATATGTATTACTTATTCATCTCAGGTGATGAGTCAATTGGTGTTGCAAGGAGCTCTAGTATTTTAGGTCAATATGAAGTTTATCCTAAACCGATTTTAACTAAAGAATATACATGGGAGGCATCTTCAGTTATAGCACCAACGGTAATTATCGAGGATAACAAAGTCCGCATGTGGTATATGGGGGTTGTAGCATCCGGAACCGGAGCTGACTTTGCTATCGGTTATGCCGAATCCAGCTTCCCGTTTAATTGGTGATGTATTGCAAACTGAACTTTTATAGAAATGAATATAAAACATTTGTTGTTGTCATATTAGTTTGATTTTAGTAAAGCGCAGGAAATATTCTCTAATTGAACCAAACACTCCCTACATATTTTTTTAGAAAGAATACCTTACCCGCGGTGGTGGTCAGTTGATCCAAACTACTTAACAACTTTTACCTTCAGCGATGTAGTCTCATCATCCATTACTTCAATGGATGATCCTTTCTCAACATAATCACCAAGCGTAAACGCATCATATAGATTTTCTTCAATCATTACCTTTCCGCTCGGACGCAACACCGTGTAGGCAACACCGCGTTTTCCTTTCATCGATTCACGAACAAAATTGGAAGTGTATCCCTGATTACTTTCTTGCGTGGTGGTAAGCGCAATGCGTCCATAGAATTTTGTGTTGGCCAATCGGGCACTCCCCGCAAAGAGTAAGATGATGCCTCCCAGCAATCCGCCCATGGCTGCCGCTAATGAAATTAGGATGTCATTCATGCGCACAAATTCAAAATCGAAGGCATTGTTGTTTAACATGATCAGAACAAGCGACATAAGGGTGATGGCAATTCCAGAAACACCGGCAATACCAAAGCCAGGGATTACAAAAACCTCTAAAGCAATAAGTATGATACCGATAAAAAGTGCAAGAATCTCCCAATTTTCAGCGAGGCCATTCATGTAGTAGGGAACTAAATAAAGTATTAGCCCTACCAATGCTGCCGCTCCAGGAAAGCCTACACCAGGTGTTTGCATCTCAAAATAAATTCCACCAATAATGACAAGGATCAAAAATCCACTGATAAAGGGATTGAGAAAGAATGCAACGATGCGGTCGGCTGAACCCAATTCATAATGATCGATAGTATAGTTGTTTATGTTGTTCTTCGCCAGAATTTCTTCTATGGAAGATACCTTTCCTTCGCAGTAGCCATTCGCAATGGCTTCGGAAGTAGAGAATGTGAGAATCTGTCCGGGTTCTTTCAAACTATCTAACTTTACATTCTCATCCACCATGGCTTCAGCAATTTTAGGATCGCGTTTATTCGCTTCTGCTGTGGCGTGCATCGTCTTCCGCATATAAGATTGATATTTCTCAGGTGCTTTATTTCCACTTCCATCCACTACAGTAGCGGCACCAATAGTAGCGCCTTGAGACATATAGATACTGTCGCAACCAATCGAGATCAATGCCCCAGCAGAAGCAGCATCCGAATTAATAAAAACCCAGAGTGGCTTTTTAAAAGCCATCAGTTTATCAACAATATCTTTCGCGTCCGTTAATACACCACCATAGGTATCCATCTCAATAATGACAATATCGGCTTCTGTTTCTTCAGCATGGTCGAGGGCTAACTCCACGTAGCGAGTCATGCGAGGATCAATTTCATTTTTAATATCCATCACCATTACCTTTGTTTGCGCAAAAGAGGCGAGTGACAGCATTAAAAAAATAATGAAGAGCAACGATTTTTTCATATCCTGAGTTATTAAAGTCGTAAGGGTAGCGGGAAAACTGAATACTGCTTTACCTTGCATAAAAGTAAGATTAAAACCGATTTGGAACGAAAGCTTGATTTTAACTTTTCCCATGTTTTTAACGGCATTGTTTGGAATA
>DAIQPD010000281.1:0-4218 GCA_036787535.1 Chryseolinea sp. | reverse complement strand
GGGCATGTTCTAAATCATCATCAGCATCTACACCATTCAAAATCAACAAGCCATCCGGAACGACTTTTTGGTTTAAGGTATTAACCATGTATACATCTTCCTTTTGTGATTCCTGAAGAGCGGATGACGCAACTACAGTTTCAGTTTGATCAGTATTGCACGCCATCAAAAACAATACGGTTGCAAGGATGAGGTATGTTGATTTCATAGACGTAACACAATAAAAGGTTTGACTAGTGAATATTGGCAACCACACTTGAATATAATTATCTGATACCTATTCTGCAACTCAGCCCCTAACCATTTTAATACGAAACGCTAGGCTCTCTTCTTTTTTGTTGATTTCTTCGTTACAGGTTTCTTCTTCGAAGCCTTGGCCAGTTTGTTAAAGTCAAGACAAAGGCCAACCCAATACATAAAATCTTTTTTTGATTTCATCCCTTCATCGCTCACATAAACATATCCCTTCATGGGTCGTCCTGTAAAATCCATTATCCGGCAACCGATTCGTTCCAGCGCCTCCTCTTGTCTATCAGGATTTATCCGGCACATCATTTCATCCTTCACAACACCCATACACATTTTGCTATTCACCAGAAAACAAACTCCACCAAACATATTCTTCTCGGTAGCCTTCGGTACACCTTCTAAAGCTTCCCTGATTCGGTCGGCCAGTTTTTCGTTATATGCCATAGGTAATTTTTCCGCTCTTATAAAGATAGTAAATCACCCACTGAATTCGACTTGCCCTAATAGCAAGAATATACCCGTTAAAACCCCGAATTAAAATTAAAATGCAACTCTGAGCCATCGAATCCGGATTTGGTAAAATGAAAACAGAAAAGTGTTTCATTTTAACTTCACTTTATTGAAATTGAAAATAGAATGAAATGGTCGTCCGATCGCCCGTCCTGATTCAGCCAGAGAATATTATGGTGACCCCCTGACCATTGATTAGAAATGAATTTCTATGTCAAACGTGTCAACCCATAAATCGATCTACTATGAAAGTCTACGATGAGAAACACATTAAAAACATTGTGCTGTTAGGCGCACCCAAATCAGGTAAAACAATATTAGCCGAAGACATGGTCTTTGAAGCGGGGATCATTCACCGAAGGGGTAGCATTGAAGGTAAGAATACGGTTAGCGATTATCATGAAATTGAGCAAGAGCGAAGTAACTCTGTTTTTGCAACCAGCATGCACACCGAGTGGCAGGATTATAAGATCAACATTCTGGATGCTCCCGGGTATGATGATTTCATTGGAGAAATTATTTCTTCGGTCAGGGTCGCAGATACGTGTGTTATGGTGGTCAATGCACAGCACGGAGTTGAAGTGGGCACTGAATTGATTTGGGATTATGTCGATCAATTCAATAAGCCATTACTTTTTGCCATCAATCAGGTTGATCATCCAAAATCCAATTTTGAACAGTCGCTCGATTCCATTAAGCAACAGTTTGGGAATGCTGTTACACAAATGCAATATCCGGTTAACCAGGGTGATGGATTCAATGCCATTATCGATTTGCTCAAAATGACATTATACAAATTTCCTGCAGAAGGAGGCAAACCTGAAAAGTTACCGATACCGGAATCAGAAAAAGAGAAAGCAGAAAAACTGCACAACGAATTGGTTGAAAAGGCAGCAGAGAATGATGAAAAATTAATGGAGAAGTATTTTGAAAAAGGCACGCTTGATGAAGATGAAATGCGACAAGGTCTAAAATTGGGGATGATTCATCATGATGTATTTCCAGTGTTTGTAATGTCGGCTAAAAAAAATATGGGCAGCGGAAGAATGATGGGCTTTATCGATAACGTTGCTCCTTGTCCCCGGGAAGCCAAACCAGAAATAACGGAAGATGGAAATGAAATTCAATGCGATCCGAAAAAGCCCGCAGTCCTTTTCATATTCAAAACGCACATTGAACCGAACCTCGGAAAACTCTCATTCTTCAAGGTAATTTCGGGTGAAGTAACATCCAACTCCGAATTGATCAACAGTCAGACGGGAGCTTTAGAACGATTTCATCAGATTTTTATCATGGATGGAAAAACAAGAAATCCGGTTGATAAATTAGTCGCTGGCGATATTGGTGCAACGCTAAAATTAAAAGACACCTATACCAATCAAACCCTTCATGCAAAAGGATTTGATGTTACGGTTAAGCCAATAGAATTTCCGGAGTCACGCATTCGCATTGCTGTTGTAGCACTTAGCAAACAGGATGATGATAAAATCGGTGAAGTATTGCATAAGATACATCTGGAGGATCCAACCCTATTGGTAAACTATTCTTCTGAATTGAAACAACTGATTATCTCAGCACAAGGTGAACTTCACATAATGGTGTGCAAATGGTTTTTGGAAAATGTATATGGTCTTCATGTAGATTTCGTTTCTCCGCGAATCTCCTATCGCGAAACGATAAGAAGACCATCGAGTGCTGTATACCGGCATAAAAAACAATCGGGTGGCGCAGGACAGTTTGGTGAAGTACATATAAAAATTGAACCCTACTTTGAAGACATGCCAGAGCCAACGGAGTTTAGTGTTCGCGGAAAAGAAGTAATCAATCTAAAGTGGGGAGGAAAGCTTGCGTTTTATAATTGCATTGTAGGCGGAGTAATCGACTCCCGATTTATTTCGTCTATCCTGAATGGCGTAATGGAAAAAATGGAAGAAGGTCCTATTACCGGCTCGTATGTGCGAGACGTAAGAGTAATTGTTTATGATGGCAAAATGCATGCGGTTGATTCAAACGACATATCTTTTAAAATCGCAGGCATGATGGCATTCAAGGATGCCTTTATGAAAGCAGAACCTCAATTGCTCGAACCTATTTACGATTTGGAAATTATGGTGCCTGAAGAAATGATGGGTGAAGTGATGAGCGATCTTCAAACCCGCAGGTCCATCATTACCGGAATTGATGCGGATCGGAATTACCAGGTCATAAAAGCGCAGACGCCATTAGCTGAACTGGATAGGTATTCAACTTCCTTACGATCGCTATCTCAAGGAAAGGCAAGGTTCTCACAGCGCTTTGCTGAATTTGCTCCTGTTCCCTATGAAGTTCAACAACGACTCTCAAAAGAACTTCATGAAGCCGAAGCGGTATAAAACAGAATATGAATATATTTTGATTTTCCTGATACTGATTCTTTCTTAGTGTGATGAAAATAGCTTGAAGTTAGCAGTGAAAAATATGTACCAAAGAAATCAGCTATGCAAAATCCAAAAAAAATGGGCCGGATTTTCATCCCGGCCCATCCAAAAAACAAGCAAATACTTTAAATACTATTTCGATTCTGAAATTGAAGCGTTAGGGCCAGTAGACTCAAATACAAATCCACCATACGCTACGTTACCATGCTCACCAATATCCAGACCTTCCATCTGTTCTGCATCACTTACACGGAGACCTATTGTCTTTTTGATGATAAAGAAAATAATTAACATAGCCACAAATGCATAAACAAACACAGCTCCAACGCCTATTGCCTGAATTCCTAATTGGCCGAAACCTCCACCAAAGAATAAACCATCCTGAATAGAAGTATCCTCAGACCAGTATTGAACATCAATTGCACGTTGTCCAAACAGACCGACTGCTAATGTACCCCATGCACCACAAATTCCGTGAACACTAATCGCTCCAACCGGGTCATCAATTTTAAGTTTTCTTTCAATAAATAAGCAAGAATAAAATACCAACACACCCGCTACCAAACCGATAATAGCAGCACTACCTGTACTGACAGAGGCACAAGGAGCAGTGATACCGACCAATCCTGCCAAGGCACCATTAAGGGTCATGGACAAATCTGGTTTCTTAAATGTAATCCATGAAATTATTAGTGCTCCAATTGCACCTGTTGCTGCAGCCAATGTTGTAGTTACCGCTACGTGCGCAACACCACTAATAGCAAGTAATGTAGAACCTGGATTAAATCCATACCATCCAAACCACAATATAAATACACCTAATGCAGCCAATGGCATATTGTGAGGAGTGATAGCATTTACGGAACCATCCTTATTATACTTACCTAAACGAGGACCAACCATTATGGCTCCTGCCAATGCAGCCCAACCCCCTAGTGAGTGTACCACCGTTGAACCTGCGAAATCACGGAAGCCCATATCACTTATCCAACCGCCACCCCATATCCAGTGACCACTGATTGGATAAATGATTGCTGAAATA
>DAIQPD010000280.1:0-4229 GCA_036787535.1 Chryseolinea sp. | reverse complement strand
CATATCCTAATGGATAAGCCGCGTTTGGTGTTGGGCCGATTTGCGAGTAGGTGAATCCTTTATTTACCTGTGCATAAGAAGTGCGAACTTTCAAGAAGGAAATAAAATCAGGCAACTTAAGTGCTTCCGTTAATACAGCACTTAATGAAACTGAAGGATAGAAACCAACATTGTTTTGCGCTGGTAAGGTTGAGTTTTTATCCCACCTTCCTGTTGCAGAAAGATTTAACCATTCTTTAAAGGATGCATCCACAAACCAGTAACCGCTAAGAACAGACATTGGTGCTTTGTAGTTGTAGGCCTTAATTGGGTTGAGCGAATTATCAAATGTATACGCTCCAGGAGTAAGTGACGAAGCCGGCACATTTAAATAATCTGTGGTGATGTAACTTGATTGATAATTATAACTGCGAAGGTTGCCACCCACTGAAGCAGTAAGATGAAGGTCAGTCGTTACATTTTTATTGAATGTTGCTAACACATCAGTGTTATTTTCAAATAAACTTCTGTGATCTTCACGATAGTCGCCCTTTGCCTGCTCACGTCCGTACACAGTCGCGGAGTATGGGAATTTTTCTGTACGAAGAATATCGTATGAAGTAACTGCTGTACGAGCCATCAGATCGAGGTAATCGGTAACTTTAAATTTCAACGCCATGTTTCCATAGATGTCTGTTTTGTTGTGACTGCGCAACCACTCATAGGTTAAGAAGTACGGGTTGTTGTATCGGGTATAGTCAGCATAAATTTGTTGAACGCCTTCTTTACCTTCTTGCCAATAATCCTTCATATCATCAATATCCCAATCGGCACCACCCCAAATGGTAATGTTATAGATCATACTGTTGGGACCATATTGAACATCCGGAAAATTTGGAGTGTATTGACGATTGTAATTGATGTTCGACTCAAAACGAAGACGATCAGAGAAATCAAAACCAGTAGACACATTAAAGTTATCGCTGTTCAGTTTTGTGTTTGGAACCTGACCTTTCTGATACGAGTGTGTGTATGAAAAACGTAAATCGTATTTATCGCCACTAGCCGAAATGGCAATGTTGTTGGTAGACAATAATCCAGATTCAAGGAAACGGTTCAAATTATCCTTACCGCGGGCAGTCCATGGTGTAGGTTTGATGTTTCCTGTAAAAGTTGTTCCGCTTGGAAATGTTGTGGTGTACGTTACATCGGGAGTATATTCACCATCGTATTGCGGAATTAATTGACCATCGAAACGTGGTCCCCAGATATCATAATCTGAATCATATAATCCTCCCCCTTTTCCGTCAGCAAAAGCATAGCGTCCATGATCGCCAGGGCCATATTCATCTTGAACTTTCGGAATGGTTAAGAATGAATTCTCCCACATGGTTGAAGAATTGAAGTCCACATTAAAACCCCTTTTATCATTCGAACCGCGCTTGGTGGTAATGATAATAGCACCATCAATACCACGTGATCCATAAAGAGCCGAAGCTGATGGACCTTTTAATACAGTATAACTTTCAATATCATCAGGACTAATGTTCCAAGTATCTGAAACTAAAGGAACACCATCTACTACAAATAGCGGAGATCTTCCACGAAGTGAAATAGAAGGAGCTCCAAGAACTTCGGAAGATACACCTATGTTAAGACCTGCAACCTTTCCTACTAATGAGTTAATGGCATTGGGCTCACGAGCTTTAATCAAATCCTGACCTTTCACTTCTTGAATGGCATAGCCGATCTTTGCTTTATCCTTTTCAATGCCAAGCGCTGTTACCACTACTTCATTTAACTGTCGAGCATCGGATACCAGAACAACATCGACTGTTGTGCGACCTGCCAGGGGAACTTCTTGCGTTAAATAACCTACAAAAGAAAAAAGTAAAACACCATCAGAAGATGGAACTGAGATAGAAAATTTTCCTTCAGAATCAGTAATTGTTCCAAAGGTAGAACCTTTCACTAAAATGTTAACACCGGGAAGTGGCGAAGCATCTTCACCTGCAGAGACCTTACCAGTTACCGTAGTCTGTGCATAACTTGCGCAAACAAGCAAGAGGCATGCGGCTGCCGTAAGTAACGCATGCAAGGGTTGGATCGCTAAAGAAGGTTTTTTCTTTAGTAAAATTTCTTTCATAAAGTTTTTGGGGTTAAGAGTTTTTGTTGCGCATCCAGATACCATTGCCATTTCACTATTAGGTGTGCACTTCCAATACTGATTTGTTAAAACAAACCAGAGTCACACGTGTGATTCTGGTTTTATATTTACTACGGCATTCTTTTGCGCGATCAAAGGTTGGCAAACACCTTGACGTTTTGTTTAGTGAAATATTACGGCTGCATTAATCTTTAAAACCGAAAATGAAAATTGAGTGAAGGTTTTAAGAAGTGACGAATAGTAAACTTTGATTTTTAAATCGGAAGCAGGATTATACAGGTAACATTGATTTAACGTCATTATAGAACGAACTGGGCGATCGTTTTTTAACTCAACATTTTCCTATGTTTACAATCAGTAAACATAAAAGTTATGGTTGATAATGAAGTAGTCTCACGCATCGCTCAGAAAATTCGTTCTACGCGGTTGAAAAAAAATTTAACCATTCAACAACTTGCTACGCGCACCAAGGTAAGCAAGGGTCTACTTTCTAAAATAGAAAACTCGCGCACCATACCTTCACTTCCCGTGTTTGTAACACTCATTCAATCGTTGGATATTTCTTTAAAAGAGTTTTTTGAAGACATGGTTTTAATCAATGGAAAGGACTACTTACACATAAGAAAAGATCAATACACTTCTGTGGAGCGTGAGGGCAGAGAAGGTTTTAACTATCAATACATTCTGTCGCAAAACATTACGAATTGCACAATGGATGCTGTCTTGCTAACCCTTGAACCCGGAGCAAAGGGAAACCCAACCACAACCGATGGCTTTGAATTCAAATATATGCTAAGTGGGAATTGTGAATATCAAATCAACAATGAAATAATAAAAGTAGAAGAAGGTGACTCAATTTATTTTGATGCATCCGTTCCGCACTTACCGATCAATCGATCCCGAAAAAAAGTGATGATGCTGGTAATTTATTTTATTCTGCCAAAGTAGTTGATGGTGAGAATCGTTAATTCCAACTAAATACTTTATGATCATAATTTTTCAATTACCTCTTCTGCCAATCCAAAAGAAAGCGTCATTCCGGCACCACCAAGCCCGGTAACAATAGTAACATTCGGCTCAGGTCTTAAAATCAAATCGATGTTACCTTGCACCTTTGGATACACCCCATGCCACCGCTCTGTAATTTTTAGATCCTTCAACTCAGTAAATTCATACAGGTAATTTAAAATAATATCATTCACCGCTTCACTGTCAAAAGGCTCTACGGTTCGACTGTAGTGATGCGAATCACCAATTATTAATTCGCCCATTTCATTTTGAGCCAACAATACATGGACTCCATGCTCTTTAAAATCGGATGATGTACTGTTATACCGTGCGTCAACTTGCGCAAGCGATGGACACTTTGCAAATGCAGCATAATGACGAAGCGTTAAACCCGCACACAATGTTGGTCCAAGATTAAATGGTTTATCAGGAATAGCCTTCATCATTTGAAGCTTACACTTCGAAACGGGTTGCTGATCAAAAACTTCAGGATATAATGTTTCAAAGTCTGCACCACTACAAACGATTACCTTCTCTACACCCCAGCTTTCACGTGCTGTCTTTATAATAGGTAATGAGATTTCAGTTACAACGTGACCAAACTTTAGTATCAATCCATACTTAGCTTCCAACCATTGGGGAATTTTACGAATGGCCTCACGTGCATAAACCGTTCCTTCCGTGGCACTCCACAATCCACCTTTCAATTTCTGATGTTTTACAATCGGTGATTTTTGCCTTACCTCTTCTGCTGACAATAACTTAAAATCATATGGAAAATCCCTATAAACCTGAGTGAACTCCTGAAGAACATTCCATTCATCTTCATGATACACAACGTGGAGTGAACCATTGTCCTTCATCCAAAACCCAGCCTGCTTTGAAATTTCTTCCCAATGTTGTCTGCTGCGCAATGCCCGGTCTAAACCAACTCCTGGTTCTTGTCCGATTGGCCACACCAATCCGAAATTCCGAACCGAGGCGCCAACAGCAAATTGTTCACGGTCAAACAACACCACTTTATATCCTTTTCGCAACGCCATGTAGGCATGTGCTAATCCAACAATGCCAGCTC
>DAIQPD010000069.1:0-20480 GCA_036787535.1 Chryseolinea sp. | reverse complement strand
TCTTACGGTAAATGTAAAAGTGAATGATGGAAGTGCCGATAGTCCTTCCTTTGGAGTAGCTGCTTCATTGGGGGCAGTGAATGTTGCACCAGTAATTACAGGTCAAACACCAAATCCGATTAACGCAACAGAAGATACACCTTTTTCGATTTTAGTTTCAAACGTAACAATAACGGATCCTGACAATACCGTATTCACATTGACTGTTTTAGCGGGCACGAACTATACCTTTAGCGGCAATACCATCACACCGGCATCAAACTATAATGGTCCACTTACAGTAAATGTTAGGGTGAATGATGGCGCGGCAAACAGCAATACCTTTGGAGTAGCAGTTCAGGTTGCCCCGGTAAATGATGCGCCCGTTATATCGGCTCAATCTACTTTAACCATAAATGAAGATCAGCCACTTACCATATTACTTTCTCACTTAACAGTAACAGATCCGGACAATACCTATCCAACTGGATTTACCTTAACAGTTCAAGCTGGAACGAACTACACAGTTTTAGGAAGTATCATTACACCGACAAGTAACTTCTTTGGAAATTTAACAGTGAATGTTTCGGTGAATGACGGAACAGCAAATAGCAATGTGTTTCCGCTTTTGGTGAAAGTAAATCCTGTAAATGATGCACCAACCAAAGTTGGATTTGCAGCCATTACTTTGACAGAGGATAATCTTACCGAACAAGTAGTTAATTTACTAACCAATTTCAACGATGTAGAGGATGTTCCGTCATCACTGCTTACCTATCAGATTACGGCAAACGACAACCCCTCATTTTTTCAATCGATCTCTATTAACCAGGCATTAGGACAACTTCGATTCACGCTTAATACGAATGCGTTTGGTGTTGCCAAAGTAACGATACGCGCTACTGATTCAGGTGGACTTTCAGTTACCGATATTTTAACGATCAACATCAACGGAATAAACGATGCGCCAGGCTTTGATGTGATTCCAAATCAACAAGTGGTTGAGAACTCACCTCAGCAGACCATAAACATCACGAATGTTTCCAAAGGACCATTTGAAAGTGCGCAGGAGTTAACGTTCTTTGTTTCCTCCAGTAACGCATCGATAGTCCCTGCACCAACTATTACGTATAATGGCACTGCTACTACAGCACAGTTAAAATATACTGTTGCACCAAATATCGCAGGTACGGTTACGATTACCATAAACGTGGTGGATAACGGATCAAACATTTCACCAAACCAAAATTCATTCACTACTACATTTACTATTGAGGTCTCTGAAATTAATGACCCACCCACTTTAAATGCTATTACTTTTGGACCTATTCAGGAAGATGATCCAGTTCAAAATGTTCCTTTAACAGGAATTTCTGCTGGCCCTGGTGAAGCGGCTCAGACCATCTCAGTTACAGTTACCACAAATAAGCCAGAGCTTTTTGAAACATTAAGAGTAGATTATCCACAAACAGTTCCATCGTCAACAACAGGAACGCTTGTGATTAAGCCAAAAGCGAATGCAAATGGAGTGGCGCAAATTTCGGTCCGAGTGCAGGATAGTGGCCCAAACATACCACCAACCAGTATTAATTTTTTAGTGCGCACCTTTAATCTCACCATACAATCGGTTAATGATTTACCCGTGTTTGTTTCCAGCCCTGTGCTGACCGCTACGGTTGGTGAAGAGTATATCTATAATATTGAAGCAACGGATGTGGATGGGGAGACCCTCACCCTTACTGCACCGACTAAGCCCACGTGGGCTACGTTATTTCCTGTAAGCAATGGAAAAGCCACTCTTAAAGGAACACCTCTTGTGGGTGGATTGATTAATGTTAAAATACAAGTGAAAGATCCTGGGGGAGTTTTGAGAGATCAGGACTATGTATTGGATGTAAACACAAGACCTACCGTTGCACCTTTTGCTATTACAACAAACGAGGATGTTCCAGTTGTTTTGCCATCTAATGATTTTGAAACATCCTTTCAGGATCTTGATGTTGATCCTCTTAAAGAAATTCAAATCACCTCATTGCCAAAGCATGGCACATTGCGATTGAATAGCGCAGTTGTAAATCAAGGGCAGACAATCTCTTTAGCTTCCCTTGCGTCAAATTTAGTGTATACCCCTTTTGCAGATTATAATGGTAAGGACACCTTAAATTGGAATGCAAGCGATGGATTAATATATGCTACAACAGCATCCTATATTAATTTTGTTATTAACGCGGTAAACGATGCGCCCGAAATCATAGCATTAGAAGAAGAGACAGAAGTATTGCGCTATAAATCAGGAAGCGGCCCTGTTCAGCTTACAGAATTGTTTGATGTAGCGGATGTAGACAATGATAGTTTAATGAGTGCAGAAATTCGTTTTTTGGCAGAGAATTTTCGTCAACAAGATGATATTCTCATATTCAATAGTACACCGAATTTAACAGGTAACTACAATTCTCAAACCGGTGTTTTGCTCATTTCAGGTAAGGCTCTGTTAAGTGAGTATGATACTGCCATTCGGCATATTCAATACAATCATTTAAATGCTATTGATCCCATTGCCGGTAAGAAAACCGTTTCGATGACATTAAGTGATGGTAAAAATTCATCCATTCCAAGTGATCGATTTGTATCGCTTTATGTTGAGAATGTAGCACTTGATATTCCGACCGGATTCACACCTGCGGATGATAGCTCACCGAATAATACCTGGAATATTTTATTTGAAGGAGATCAACCATCAAATAGTCCTGAAATGAGGAATGCGGTGTTAAAGATTTATAATAAGAATGGCGCAGTGGTTTTTGAGACAATAGGATTTGAGAGAGAGTGGAATGGTAAAATAAACGGTGAGCCCAGCGCAGAGTTTGTGCCAGCAGATACATACTTCTACACCATCGATTTACGATCTTCGAACAAGAAGACATTTAAAGGAACAGTAACGGTTTTGCGCTAGCTCATGAAGATTCAATTATTTACACTTTTATTTTTGTTGATTGCATTCCAAGCCCAGGCTCAGTACATTCCAGGCACGGCTCAATCATTTCAATTTGCATCAGCTTTTAATCCTGCATTTTCTGGTATTGATAATTTTGGTGATTTAAAATTAAGCTATCGATATCAATGGACAGGATTTGGATCAAATGCTCCAAGGTTTATCAATCTTGCATACAACTCGCGCTTGAAACAACCATTGGATCTGTCAATTAATTCATCGCGGAGTAGTAATGTTTCAGCTTTAAATCCTGAACTTCTACCAAAAGGAAAGCGCATTATTCATGGCTTTGGTGTTAATTTTTTCAACGAGCAATATGGAGTGATTAATCGTATTGGTGGAGGATTGAATTACGCTTTTCATTATCCACTGTTCAAAAAAACAAGACTCTCTTTCGGTGCATCCGCTATGGTTGATAATACTAAAGTGGATGTAAGCAAGGTTGGTGTTCGTGAACCGGATAATGATCCATTTTATCAATCACTTTTAGCAAGTGGTTCATCCCAAACCAATTTGAATGTGCGGGGTGGCGTATTGATCTATTCTCCCACTTTTTACTTTGGGGCTTCCTATTTTCCAATACTGAATAGTGCGATACAAGATGATGGTGTTTCGACAAGTGATATCTTCTATCAAGGATCATTACAAGGTGGTATTCGGATTCCGGTTGGTGAAAACTCTTCCATACGACCAAGCGTAATGGCACTTTGGCAACTTGATAATACTTTTGCAATTGATTACAGTGTGAAAGTTTTTTTACAAGAAAAAGTCTGGTTTGGACTTACCTATCGCGATACGCAATCCGGTATTTTGCTTTTTGGAATCGACATCAATGATAAAATGGGGTTTGCCTATTCGTATGAACTTTCGATGGGAGGAAGAAGTCAGTTTACCAATGGAAGTCACGATCTGGTCCTTGCCTTTCGCTTCAATAATTTCAGACGCCAGAATCAGTATGCCTGGTAGGTAGTATTCACAATAGGTTAATTATTGCTTAATCAAGGGAGTTATTCTAACTTCATGTAGGTATACACCATTAGCATTAACTTTATGTGGCGGGTCATTTTCAAAACAGCATTACTTGCGGGCACTTTAGATATTATTGCGGCCTTCATTCAAAGTTACCTTACTAACAACACCACACCATCTCGTGTATTACAATTTGTCGCGAGTGGAGTATTTAGTACGTCTGCTTTTACGGGTAGTACTGTAATGCTTGTTTGGGGATTATTTTTTCATTTTAGCATTGCGTTCTCGTGTACAGCTTGTTTCTTTTTAGTCTATCCAAAAATTAAAGTTTTATCTGCTAGCTGGATCCTAAATGCTGTCGCTATCGGAATCGTGGCCTGGTGTGTAACCAACTTGATTATTGTACCACTCAGTAATACACCAAAGTCTCCATTCAATATTTTAAAAGTTCCGATGGGCTTATCCATTTTAATTGTTTGCATTGGGATGCCAATTGCATATTATGCTAAACTCTTCTTTCAGGAAAAATCGAAGAAGTAATTCACTAAAGTTTGTGATGAGATGATAAGATAACCGTGTCTTTTAATTTAAGTCCGGAATAATTTACTCATCGATTGATCATAAAACAGGTTAACCTTACATCAATCTGTTATGGGAGCTATTTTCATTTTTTTTGTAAGCGATGAAAGAAGATCACTGATTACCTTTGAACAAAAAGAGACATACCTATGAAAAGATCAAACACGATTGGAATGTACCTGGCCCTCTTGGCATTTACATTCATAACCTCAGCTTACTCTCAGGGCTTGAACGTTAACTGGGATCAGAATTTAAAGAATGAATTGAAAAACTTTTTGGCTTGCGAAGAGACGTCTCAAGATCGTACGACTTGCGCTCAATTTATTGGAGAATCACTTAATACTGTCTACAAAGTAAATGACTTCTCTAAATCAGGTAAGTATATGTTAACAAATGAGATTTCTGATTTTGTAGTGACGAGTGCTAAATGGAAACCTTTAGGTGCGGCTTATGACCAAGCTACCTTAACAAAAGCACAAGAGTTGGCAAATGCAAAGAAGGCAGTCGTTGCAGTGTTTAAAAATGCAGACGGTGTTGGGCATGTTGTACTCATTATTCCAGGTGAATTGCAATCATCAGGTTCATGGGGTCTTAGCGTTCCAAATTCAGCTTCATTTTTTCAAAAGGATCCATCAAAGTCATTTGTAGGCAAAGGACTGTCATTTGCATTTGCCCGAACAATGATGAAGGATATTACACTTTATGCACGCGAATATTAACGCGGAGTTATTTTAAAATGGGTGATAAATAATTATGGATTTCTGATTCAATCCAAAGATCCAAATTCAGATAACATCATTAACAATTGTTAATATTCTTAATTGTTTTGCGATGTACCTAATTGTTCATTCCAATCATGCCCTGCGTGTAGAATTAATTCCTAAATTTATTTTCTAATTAAGGTAAATATGGGAGCGATAGATTGGCAAAAGGAAATTCAGCCATTGCTGAAAAAATACAAGGGTAAGAAACATCCACTAGAGTATAAGTCGTTATATCAACTGGTTGTAATGGTGGTGCTCTCTGCACAAGATTCTGATAAGCACATCAATCAAATTGCGCCAGCATTATTCACAGCGTACCCCAATATGAAGGCGCTGTCAAAGGCGGATGCAGAATCCCTTTATCCCTTCATTGGTAAGGTTCGAAACTTTGGCAACAAAACGAAATGGTTGCTAACATTAGCCTCAACCATTAAGGATGACAAAAATATTCCAAAAACAATGGATGATCTGACGGCTCTTCCCGGTATCGGCAGAAAATCGGCCAATGTTATTATGCGCGAAGCAGGTGTAAAAGCGGAAGGTATTATTGTTGATCTTCATGTGGTGAGAGTTGCACCACGTTTGAGTATTGCCACCGGTACAGATCCAAAGAAAATTGAGAAGCAAATGATGGATGTTATATCAGCTAAGGATTGGGGAGAAGCGGGAATGGCTATTTCATTTTTAGGAAGAGAAATCTGCAGACCAACTGATCCCAAGTGTTCAGAGTGTGTTATGAATAAGGTATGCCTGTATTATAAAACCAACAAGTAGTACGTAAGTCTACTCTAGGCGGATATTAAATCATTTGTATGAATAGCATCAAACGACTTTCTCTACTTTTAATTCCAATAGCATTATTGTTATCACTTGGCGCATCAGCTCAAGTGATAACCGATTCTTTATTAATCGACAATCACTACCGTACTTTTAATTTCGCAAAGCCCAACGTTAAACCAAATGCGAGTTTGGTTTTTGTTCTGCATGGTTCTGGAGGAAATGGAAAAGGTATGATGAATAACACTACCCATCTGGCCGAAAATGTTTCTTCTGAGAATGTAGTATTAGTTTATCCGGATGGATATAAAAAATTCTGGAATGAATGTAGAAAGCTGGCAGACTCTGAAGCGAATCATTTGGATATTGACGAAGCCTCTTTTTTCAATAGCATGATTCAGTACTTTAAATCAAAATATTCAATCAACGAGCAACAGGTATTTGCAGTAGGGACTTCTGGTGGTGGACAGATGTGTTATAAACTGGCGTTGACTATGCCGGGTAAATTTAAAGCGGTGGCCATTATCATTGCCAATTTGCCTGATACGGATAACATGGATTGTGGTGAAGCACATGTGGCATTACCTATTATGATTGTGAACGGAACAGAAGATCCGCTCAACCATTACAACGGGGGCATGATGCAAATGGGAAATATTGTATTAGGGAATGTACGTTCAACCGATCGTACTTTTCAGTATTGGTCAGAACTTGCCGGTTACACAGGCGAACCTAAAAAGCAATTAATTCCTGATACTGATCCTTCTGACGGAAAAACAATTGAACGTTATACCTATAAGCAGAAAGGTAAACCTGAAGTAGTATTGTTTAAGGTAATAGGGGGTAAGCACGACTATCCGAATGATATTGATGTGCATGTAGAAGCTTGGAATTTTTTTAAGCGACAGCTAAATTAAAGTTAACATTTCGTTACCAGCTACTACTCGCACCACCACCGCTGGAACTTCCACCACCCCAGCTTCCGCCACTGGAAGAGCTACTTCCAGATGAGCTACCACCAGACGAAGAGCTGCTGGCCACCAGCTTCGGAATGGAATATGTTGATCTCTTAGTATGCCCGCAAAATTTGCAGGAATTGATTTGCTCACCTTTTCCCTTTGATGAATACGAAGCACTTACCAATGTGGTTTTACCTACCAGGTAGTATGCTTTTGTGTTACACTTCGGGCAGTTTACATATTTTGACCATCGATTCGGATACAACCATTCTTCTGTGGCCTTACAACTTTCGCATTGCCACACATCGTAATTAATGGAGCGAAGTGTTTCTTCCATTTGTTGTTCTTTCGAAAGAAACTGATCTTCTGTTTGTTCACTTTGCTTGTGCATTTTGCCCATGCATAAGGTACACGTGCGTGGATGATTGCGATATGATCGCTTGCGCTTGAGGTGATAGAAGAAATAAAGTAAGAACGGAAGTGGAAACACGATTCCCATGCCTAACCAATAAAACTGATCCTTGCGTAGAAACTCTACAATTTCATAGTACTTATGTTCACTGAGAAATCGAGTAATCACTTTTTTCATCAACCAAAGCTTGTGAAGTTGTGTGGCCAAGTAATAAAAATAGAGGGTGAAGAAGCAAAGAACAGCAGGATCTTCTATCGGGCTAATGCCAGATAGTATCACGATCAACACGGGTATGCCAATGAATTCAATTGCCCAGTTCCATTTCTTCATGCGCATTTCCGGATAAGGAGTGGCTTTTGCGTTTATAGAATCTGAGAACTTTCCGCCAATTGTTTTAATAACAAAATAAATGAGCAGAAATGGTGCAGCAAAAAAAGAAAGAAATGAAACAAAACCTGTGTAGCTACTCGATTCATTTTCCTCAGGCTTCATTAATTCTTCTGCATACGAAGGATCAGTCAGGATTTTACTTACCTGTTGCAGGCCTGATAACATTCCTGCATCATAATCATTGTTCTTAAACTCCGGTACCATGTAATCGCGTTGAATACGCTTACAGGTAATATCAGGTAATACACCTTCAACACCAGAGCCGGTATGAAACCGAATTTCGTGCTTGTCTTTTACAAGAAGTACCAACAGGCCATTATCCTTTTCTTTGTTTCCAATTCCCCAGGTAGTGAAAAGGTTTTGAGCAAATTCAAAAAGATCTTCTTCACCAATGGACTTCACGGCTACAACAGCAACCTGAACCGAGGTTTTATTTTCAAGGGATGATAAAAGTGTGTCAATTTGAAAAACACTGCTAGTATTTAAAATGGTATCAGGATTCGATACATAACTGTTGTTGATTAATTTTTGATTCGGAATGGATTCAACCGTGTATGGTTTGGATTGTGCCTTTACCAGGAAAGGAAGAAACAAAATCAAAAATAAGGTATATCGCATCATGAAGATATTGATGGTTTACGAAAGTTATTTTATTCTTTTTGAATAATGGATAGCGATACTAGAAATATTCTTACTCACGAATGGAGGCATCAACCCACAAGTGACTGTACCAATGCCAAATCCCATTCTTATCAGGAACAGTAATAGTGTATAGTGTTCGTCTTCGTTTTCCAAAAGGTGTTGCTGATTGAAACGATATAGTAGTTTGAGTATCCGTTTTGTCCTTTCGGTTAATCGAACATTTACCACCCTGCACAAAACATTGCAATTGATCCAACTGCAGATCTTTATTATTAAGTGTTAAGGTAAGAATAGGTTTTCGGTCAGAAGGTAGTTGAGAATTTTCGGGGGAAATTTTAGCAATGACTAATGGTTTTGCAGAAGCCTTCTCTACGAACTTATCTAAAGAGGAGTATGCTTCTGACATTGGAAATCGTGGACATTTGAATACATCGCTGCCTGAATAGATCACTCCTGAATTCTGAGCGCATGCTGATTTGAATCCGAGTTGTTTTACAATGTCCTCCATCTTCGCATCAAATTCCCCATAGGGATATGAGAATGTTACCGGAGTGAAGTTCAAATGTTTTTGAATGATAGATTGGCTAAGTTCGATCTCATCTTTAAAAGATGAATATCGTGTTGAAGCCAATTCGTTTAAAAAATACGAATGAGAATGTGTGTGGTTTCCAATTTCGATGTTGTTGTTCACCACTGTTTTCAGCTCGCTCCAATCCATGTAGTCGCCACCACCAACTGTTCCAGTATTGATATACAGTGTGGCACTGGCCTTGTATTTTTTCAGAACAGGTAATCCGTTTTTGATAAAGCTTTTGTATCCATCATCAATCGTAATCACCGCTACTTTCCTAACAGCATCATCTGATTCTAAATACTGAATGGCTTCTGACAATGAAAGTATTTGATACTTGTGTTTCTTAAGCCATTGTATATGCAATTCGAAATCACTAACGGAAACATTTGTGCTTGGATATCGGCTATCGCCAAAACGATGATAAACAAAACATATTACCGTTTTGTCGGCATTCTCTGATATGACTTTCTTGTCAAATTGTTGTGTATTGCCTGTGCAAGAAAGGAACAGCAATGCCTCAAGGAGCAAAAGGTATTTTAATATGGATACCTTATTCCTCATGAATGTATTCCGGGTTAATCTGATAGTGATCATACTGAGTCAGATTATTAGCATCAATCATCTTTTTGAGTTGATGTGTATATTCCATTCTTCGTTCTGAAAAATTTTGAAGGTGGGGCAGAAGTAAAAAGGGGTCTTCTGTTTTCTGCCGCGCAGCCCTCAAGGATGTATAGGGTCGGGCCTTTCCTATTATTTCAAAGTAATGAACAATCGATTCGGATAGATCAGCATACGAACGCAAATAGATTTTCTTTTTATTTCTGGTTTTGGCAGCTGCTATTCTTGGTTCGAATTTATTAAACGACCATACACCAAAGAGATTACTTCCTTCCAGAAAAAACCGGGACTGCCCCCAACCACTTTCGACAGCCGCTTGCGCCAGTACGATACTATTAGGTAATGTGATCATTCGTTGAAAGAGATCATCAACACTTTTGGCTTTATATCTAATCTTTAGATTATTATAAAAGACGCTGTCTTCTTTTTTCCATGATTTCTTTTCTTTCAGATAGAGTAGTTTCCTTTTATTTTCTTCTACACGATGTTGTGCTACTAATATGGATGGAAGAACTGCGGAGATAAAAGTAGCTTTTGCTTTTCGAACAGGAAGGTATTTTAATCCGGATACATTTTTATAAAGTATTGGTTTTACTAACGAATCAGAAAGAAGCACAATCTGCTGTAATGAATCCACCGAAACAGCAGTGGTTTGAATACGATTCGACTTATAACGTTCGCAACCGAAAAAGATAAAGCTAAACGCGAATGTGCCGACAAGAAGTAAAAATGACCTCATTTATTTTGAAGACAGTTGACTGCAATTTACTGTTTCTATGTTGAACTTTTTACTACAATTTTTGAGGCATAGGGCATTCGGTTCTAAATTTCTTGAATGCAATGGTGAATGACAATGAAATAGAGGACACGATCCATGGTTGTTTTGGAGTGGGATTCTAACTAATTTACATTAAGCTAAAGCGGATTTAAGTGCAATTGAGTATAATATCTTTAGAGGTTAACGATGGCTCCAATTTTTTTCATCTAACTAAGTTCTTACTATCAGTAGATAGATACAACAGTGAGAATTTTGTAACGGTTAAAGAATATTGCTGATCAATGAAATTTTCACGTCTTAAATATAAAACTCAATTCGAATGAAAAGGACTGCTCTTATTTTGTTGGTTGCCGCAATAGCGAGTGACGTCTTTGCGCAAACAACCTATTGTAATATTAATGTTGGTTATGCATTGCCCATGAACGCGCAAAGTTTAGATCACTTGGGTTTTTCTAATACTTCAGTGAATAATTCAGCCATAACCTATACCGAGGAGAAGGTGTCACTTGGTAGTGGACTTAATGTTGGTGTATCGTTTGGACACATGTTTACACCTTACCTTGGTACTGAACTTAATGTAGGTTATTTGTTTGGATCACAATCAAAAGCTGCTGACAACTTTGATGATTATGCCCATACCGATTATACCATATCTTCTAATATGATACGCTTTACACCCTCTATAATTTTTACTGCTGGCCTTAGCAAGATTAATCCGTACGCCAAAGTTGGTGTAGTGATTGGAGCGGGTTCACTATTGTATAGAAGCGTGGGTTATGATGATGGAGGGTCGTTTGCAAATGAATTGAAATGCTATGGAGGAGTGGCAATCGGTATGAATGCCAGTGTAGGAGTTACGTATAGTTTAGGTGATAAACTGTCTTTATTTGGTGAATTAAATATGATTAGTCAATCGTATGCACCTACAAAAGGTGAACTCACGGAAGTTTCGGAAGATGGAGTGGATCAGTTACCCAACTACACCACTCGTGACAGAGAGGTAGAATTTGTGGATAATTACAGATATGATTATCAAAATCCAGGCCCGGATACTGAACCTAGAAAAGAAGCGAAAGTATATTTTCCGTATGGTAGCATTGGTCTTAATGTAGGATTGCGTATTTCTTTTTAGACAGATGCTTTAACCTTTTTTCGGGAAACGTAAATAACGTGAAGAATTTGTATGTCGGTTATTAAATAAATATGTGTTGGTGGAAATGTATATTTTAGCATTTCAACAATAAGTAGTTATAAGTAATATTGCTTATAGCGAATTGTTAGCAATAACAAAAACAACAAGATATGCAGAGTACGATTATAAAGATTACACTACTTTGCGTTTTGACACTGCTAGGTTGCGCAGCGACTCATAAAAACAGTGAACGAGGATCAGCATATAATCTGAGTAAACCTGATCTTACTATTTTACTACCCGACACATTGAGAGAAATTTCAGGTTTAACCGACATTGACAATTCGACCTTTGCCTGCGTTCAGGATGAGAACGGAATTCTTTTCATTTATGACATCCTAAAAAATGAAATACAAAAGCAATACAGCTTCAACATTGATGGTGACTACGAAGGAATTACGCGGGTTGACAGTTCAATGTATATCTTAAGAAGTGACGGAACGTTGTTTGAAATTTCAAATTACCTGGCACCAAATTTCAGGCTGACCACCTTTGCTACAGGTATTCCGGCAAATAACAATGAAGGATTATGTTGTGATCCTTACAATGACAGATTATTGATTGCGAGTAAAGGAAAAATTGCAAGGGGTTCGGAATACAAAGACAAAAGAGTGATTTATAGTTTCGACCTCAAGACAAAGAAATTAATTCAACAACCAGCATTTGAATTCGACATTCAAATAATTAAACAATATGCTATCGATCATAAAATTAATCTCCCAACAAAGACAACAAAAAATGGACAAATGGCCGAACCATCCATTAAGTTTATGACTTCGGCAATTGCTGTTCATCCTATTACCAAAAAATTATATTTGCTCTCTGCTGCTGACCATTTGTTTTTCATTTTCAATATGAACGGTGATATAGAGCATTTAGAACTTTTAAACCCAGACCTATTTAACAAGGCCGAAGGCATTACCTTTTTAGAGAATGGCGACATGTTAATTACAAACGAGGGAAAGAATAAAAAACCGACACTATTACGATTTAACTACAAGAAGAACTAAAAATACCATTTGCAGCAGATGTATAAAAGTGGCAGTGATGTGTATCTTATATATCCACAAGAGCATACATTATGAAAGAGATGAAATTCAGAAAAGCAATCAGAAGCGATACTCCATTCATTGTTCAACTGATAGTCAACGACAAATTGGGACGCATTCGCGAAAAGTATGACGACCCACTACCAGAAAAGTATTACGAGGCCTTCGATAAAATAAACGATGATTCAAATCAGGAATTAATGGTTGTTGAAAATGACCATGGCGAAATAATCGGAACTTTACATTTAACCTTCATCCAATACATTACTTACCAAGGCGGAATCAGAGCACAGATTGAGGCCGTTCGGATTAGAGAGGATTTAAGGGGAGAAGGAATTGGACAGAAGATGTTTGAATGGGCCATTCAAAGAGCGAAAGAGCGAAAAGCACATTTGCTGCAGTTAACAACGGACAAGCAACGACCTGGAGCGATTCATTTTTATGAAAAGCTAGGTTTTAAAGCTTCTCATGAGGGAATGAAAATTCATTTAGATTCATAGAGACAATTAAGGCTGTACAATGTGTAACAATTGCAATAATTCATTGCTAAGTTAGTGCATAGTAAAAGTATTATCTTCAAAACATCTTAAGCAGAGGGATGGGGACGCGTATCTTATTTTTCCAATATTTATGCACTAGTATTGTATGACAATCTATAGAGGATAATGGCGTAAAAAAGCACTCTAGATTTCTGATTTTGTTGCAATTATTTCATATCATTGTTTACCGTTTAATCAATCCCAAAAAGTAATGATAACAACTCTGTTAATCTTAGCGCTTCATATCTACACATTTGTAGATGCATTTAGTGGTATTAACCGTAGATCAAACGGGGTGCTCCTGATGGTGCTTGTATTTATACCAGTAGTCGGACCTGTCATTTATTTTCTCTTAAAAATTAAGACACTAGAATTTCACCAAGATAAACCCTGAAGGAAGTTTATGGGTGGAAAGAATTTCCCTTACTGATTTTTTATAGAAGTGGTATAATTAAGGGGCTGTTGTAAGACGGCCTTTTGTTTTGTTAACAATTTAAATAGGTAAACTTATGGAATTACTTACACCTGGGTTCGGACTAATGATTTTTCAAATCTTAGTTCTTATTTCGATTTTGTCTTTTATTACCTCGTGGACGATTATACTCCTGTCCAATAGAATTGAACCAGTAAAAAAACTGATTTGGTTAATCGGAACTCTTCTACTTCCAATTATAGGACCGGTTTTATTATTTATTTCACTCAGGTCATTTAAAAAGGAAGTGTTGTAAGCTCCTACAAAACACGATAGTTTAAGATTCGACAAAAGGTAATTAACCTTTAATCATAAAGAGTGCTGGTGCCTTTTCCTTACCTGCCAATACGTTTGCTACTAATTCGCCCAAGGCGGGGCCATGTTTAAATCCATGTCCGGAGCCACCACCCAGAAAGAATAAATTATTTGTTTCAGGATGCAGGTCAAAGATAAAATTTCCGTCAGGTGAATTTTCATAGGGACAAACTCTGCTCTCCAGCAGTGGTGCATTTTTTAATAGCGGGAAACGATGCTCAATAAATTCGCGCGCTTCTTTTAACACTTCAGGATTAGCTGATCGTTCGCCATGTGTGGGGTCAAAATTTTCACCTCGTTTGTCTACACCAATTTTAAATCCCCTATTAGCATTATTTGAAATACCGTAATAAAATTCTTTTCCATCAACATCAATCCATGCAGGGAAGTTTTCAAAATGAGAAGCGTGTTTGGATGGAACACCAAAATAATACACTTCTTGTTTGGTGCAGGTAATTACATTTTCCAATACTTCAGGAAAGAGTTTTCCTAACCATGACCCGCAGGCAAATAGGTAAGCATCTGCTGTTAAGGTATTGCCATTGGAAAGAAGAACATTTTCTATTTTTCCATTCCTGATTTTTCCGGGCGAAGTTTCAGTCTGAATAAACGTACCACCTTCTTTTATAAAGGAATCAAAAACTGCCATGGTTGCTTCGCGTGCTTTTAGATAACCACCATGAGCATCGAAATAACTATGATGGAGGTCGTTATTATTTACAATTGGAAAACGTTTCTTTAATTCGGAGTTTGATAATCGTTCGTAAAGCATGTTGTGCTTTTGGGCGAATGGAATGGAATCATCCACTACCGGAGTTTTTTCTTCATAACAAAACCAGAGCACACCACTATTGTGAAATAGTTTCTTTGCAAACCGCTCCTGGTTTTCTTTCCAAAGTTCAAGCGCACGGACATTCAAATCAAAATACAATTCATTAGATCCGTATGTAGAACGGATTACGCGGGTTTCATCTCCCGAACTCGATCTTGAATTCCCTGCGCCCCAGGCATCCACTAAGGTAACTTGAAATCCTTGTCGCAATAAGTAAAGAGCAGTCCACCCGCCAAAAGCCCCGGCACCCACAACAACAATCGAACTCGCTTTACCAAGCTGAGGAAAGACCCGACTTGCATCAGAATATTGGCAGGCGGGTGAAAATGTATTTAGATTGGGTTGCGTCATGATGCAAGATAAAAGATCAGTACTTTAATCTGTATTTTTGTGTATCTAATAAAATTATGATTTCAATTAATCCGAAAGATATTGGCGCTGCAAAGATGCAGCAATATTTGCAAGGTGCTGTAACACCAAGACCCATCGCCTTTGCCAGTACGATTGATAATGATGGAAATGTAAACTTAAGTCCGTTTAGTTTTTTCAATTGCTTTGGATCCAATCCACCGATATTGATTTTTTCACCGGCTCGCAGAGGCCGGGATAATACGACTAAGCATAGCTATGAAAATGTAAATGAAGTTCCGGAAGTGGTGATTCATATTGTGAACTACAGCATGGTTCAACAGATGTCGCTTGCCAGTACAGAGTACGCTAAAGGTATTAATGAATTTGGTAAAGTTGGATTCACGGAAGTACCTTCTGTATTGGTGAAACCACCTCGGGTTGCTGAAGCGCCTGTTGCAATGGAATGTAAAGTGTTGCAAGTGATCCAAACGGGTGATCAGGGTGGTGCTGGCAATCTTGTAATTTGCGAAGTGGTTTACATGCACATCGATGAATCTGTTTTGGATCATGAAGGAAAGATTGATCCATTTAAACTGGATACTGTTGCACGATTGGGTGGCGACTACTATTGCCGCGTTCAGGGCGATTCTATTTTTAAAGTACAAAAGCCGTTGGATAAAATTGGAATTGGTGTAGACCAGCTTCCTGAAAATATTCGGTTAAGTAAGGTACTTACTGGAAATGATTTGGGTATGTTGGGTAATGTTGAAAAACTTCCTTCAAAAGTTGCGGTCGATACATTGGAAAATGAAGAAGAAGTTAAGAGAGCCATTTCACAAGGAGAAGATGCACTTCATCACCTTGCACATTTATATTTAGAGAAAGGTATGCAGCAGGAAGCCTGGAATATATTGTTGAGCTCAGAGTAACAATTCGAATGGATGCATTTTTCTTTGTGAGACTTAGTGACTTTGTGTCTTTGTGGCTTTTTTTTGACACGAAGGCGCGAAGACACAAAGTAACCAGGAAGTTGTTTAGCACTAAAACTAAAATATTAAATCAGGATGGCTTCGTTTTTCTGAACAGAAATTTTTCCGGAGTGGGCGAGCGAAGAATATAGATCGCCACTGGGTCTTCGTATTCTTCTTAATGTTTTTAAATCGACTTCGTACAAACCAAAACGCATGGTTGGGCCTAAGTGCCACTCAAAATTATCCCATGTACTCCAATGGTAATATCCTCTGATGTCGATGCCATCGGCAATAGCCTGATGAACTATTTGCGCATAATCCTGAATGGCCTGAAGACGAAGGAAATCACTTTCATCGCACACACCATTCTCAGTTATGAAAATGGGCTTTCTGTATTTTTTCCAATACCGATCTAAACAGGTGCGCAATCCTTCCGGATGATATTCCCAGATGTCATCATGTTTCACTCCACGTGCTTTCATCTTTTCGGGAGTCATCAGATAGGTAATGGGCATAGGGTCGTGTGGAATGCGGGTGTAGTAACTCATTCCAAAAAAATCTACTTTTTCAAAATAGCTTGGCACATGTTCCATAAACCACCAGTCGGTAAGCTTAGATGGAAACCATCCCAACATATTGTCAGCAGAAAAAATGGTGGCGTTATGAGAAATACCTACGGGTTGATCAGGAAATTTTTGTTTGATGTAATCGTAAGCAAGATCGTGTGCAAGCCCTAAATTCTTTACAACCTTCGTTGCTAGAAGCGGACTGATTTTGAAAGGCGGAAAGAAACCGGTGATCCATCCATAGCTTATGTAGACGTTCGGTTCATTAAAGGTATTCCAATACGTAACATATTGACCGAACTCATCTACTACCTTCTTTGCAAAGTCAACCCAAAGATGAATGTTATCTTCTTTTTCCCAGCCACCCTTTTTAGCAAACCATAATGGATTGGTAAAATGATGCAGCACCATCATAATGTTTACGCCTTTCGATTTTAAATCCTGAAGAAAGAGATGATAGGCCTGTGCAGTATCGACATCAAAAATGGCGTTGGGTTCACGTTGAAGTTTGCTCCACATCAATCCCATTCTATAGTTAGGGGCGAGTGATGCAATGATGGCAGCATCTTCTTTAAAATGTTTTTCGTGATCGGTGGTTTGATCAAACACAAAGCCATCACGCGACTTTACGCCTTGCCAATCGTGTTCAAATGCAGTTTCAATTTGTGCAGCGGCTGTGCTGGTTCCAAAGACGAAATCTTTTGGGAAGGTGATTTTCATTATTTACGTGTGAGCGAACTCTGCGACACTTCCCATTCTTTCCAATATTTGCGTAACAACTTAATATCTTCTTCAATGCAGGGATAGTCATTATCACTGGAAGGTATTGAAGGTAATTTACCTGTACCGAGATGAGCTGACGTTAAACCACCAGTCCATTCAAAATGTCCGGGATCAAAAGGTTTTTTCCATCGTCCTCCCCAGCGAAGGCCGAGTCGTTCGCCAGTCGTTCCAATTTTTTTCCACAACGCTGCATTATCCCAAACCGCGATTGAATCAACAACCGGTACAACATCAATCGCTAAACCATATTGATGTTTCGATCGTCCTGCGCTTGAACTGGTATATTTTTTCCCCATCGTTTTGTATTCGTGCTGCTTGGCATGAGTGCGATACGTTTCCACGATAGCCAACTCAATACCTTTTAATTTACATTGTTTGATTAGTTCAAGCACTTTATCTCTGAAGTAAGGATTGAGTGCATCAACATCTGCGATCATGGGCATGGTGCCACGATTTTTTCCAAACGAAAAATTGTCAACCAAACTCCAGTTTTTCCATCCGTTAATTGTATCGATGTTGATTACAAGTTCCGGTATGAGTGTTGAAGAATCAATCTGCACAATTTCAACAACAGGCTCATCGTAAAAAAACTCAGCATGCAAACGGCAATCGTATGGAGCAAAAGACTCACTCAATTGTGCATAGGTTGAAATACTTGTCAAGAGCAAGAGGATTATAAAAACTGGCGTAAAAAGACGTAGCATGTATCTCAAACCAAATTAAGGCTACAAAGATATTAATTTTGTTTTGAGTTTAAAGCATTGATTTTCAGATAGCTCGATGCCGAAAAAACATAACATTATGGTAACAGGGCCATAATAAAATAAAAGAACCGCCCTTACTTTATTCAGGGCGGTCTTTTACAGTTTAGGTAGGTTAAAATTTTAAGCGTGTACGCGCGGTGCGCCCGCTAGTATTTCATCATTTGCAAAGGCTGCGAAGTTTTCAAAATTCTTGATGAACGAATCAGCCAGTTGATTTGCTTTTTGATCGTATGCATCTTTATCGCTCCAGGTATTTCGTGGATTCAATACTTCTGTAGGAACGTTCGGACACTGCATTGGCATCGCTACACCAAATACATCGTGGTGTTCATAATCAACTTTATTCAATTCACCACTAAGTGCTGCAGTAATCAGTGCGCGTGTAATTTTAAGACTCATGCGTTTTCCTGTTCCATATGATCCGCCAGACCAACCAGTATTCACTAACCATACATTAACATCAGCATCTCGCATTTTGTTACTGAGCATCTCGGCATATTTTGTAGGATGCAGCGGCATGAAGGGCGCACCGAAACATGCAGAGAAGGTCATGGTTGGTTCGGTTATGCCCGCCTCTGTGCCAGCTACCTTTGCTGTGTAGCCTGAAATAAAATGAAATGCTGCCTGGCCTGGTGTAAGTTTCGAAATAGGAGGGAGCACTCCGTATGCATCGCAGGTAAGGAAGAAAATGTTTTTAGGATTGTATCCGAAAGAAGGCTCTGCAATGTTCGGTATATGATCGATAGGATAACTCACGCGTGTGTTTTCTGTGATCGAACAATCACTGAAATCGACTTCGTTTGTTCCCTTTTTAAAGCCGATATTTTCTAAAATTGCTCCAGGCTTTATGGCATTAAAAATTTCAGGTTCTTTTTCTGCAGATAGATCAATAGTTTTTGCATAACATCCGCCTTCAAAATTGAAGATCACATTATCTGAAGTCCATCCATGTTCATCATCGCCAATTAATTTACGATCAGGATCAGCAGATAAAGTTGTCTTACCTGTTCCGGACAGTCCAAAGAAAATGGCAGTGTCACCTTTCTTGCCAGTGTTGGCAGAGCAATGCATGGCCAATATATTTTTTTGATGAGGGAGAATAAAATTCAATGCTGTAAAAACTCCTTTTTTAATTTCACCGGTGTAACCACTTCCGCCAATCAAAATAATCTTGCGCTTAAAATCGATGATGGAGAAATTATGTTGACGTGTTCCATCAACAGCGGGATCAGCATAAAAGCCAGGAGCATTTAAAATATGCCACTCCGGTGTAAAGTTTAACAGTTCTTTTTGTGTTGGGCGAAGAAACATGTTGGATACAAACATATTGGACCACGCATATTCATTCATCACGCGGATGTTCATCCGATAACGTGTGTCTGCGCAAGCATACGCATCGCGCACAAAAAATTCTTTTTCATTAAAGTAGTTGATCATCTTGCGATACAACTGATCGAACTTTTCAGCTTCAAATGGAATGTTAAAGTTGTTCCACCATACCGAGTTCGAAGTCACTTCATCTTTTACCGTGAACTTGTCTTTAGGAGATCGTCCTGTAAATTCACCAGTGTCGATAGCAATTGCTCCTGTGCTTGTCATCTTTGCTTGTCCGGCTTTTACTGCCATCGCGGCAAGCTGATCAGAAGGTAGGTTCCAGTGTGCCGTACCCTCTTCAATACCAAGGTCCGTGACCGAGGTATGGGCCGGTTTTATTCCGAGTTCTTGCATGATTGTTTGGGTTAATGAGGCTTCAAAGCTAGCCAATAATGTTCTATTTCAATCGTTTGCAATGAACATTTTGTTAATTTGCCAACCGATCCGTGAATTTGCGAAAGTGGATTTATCGATCTACTTTGAGCTTTTAAAAAAGAACCTTTCGCGTAATTATCATTCACCTATTTTATTTATTGTTTAATGAATTCTGACAAAACTTTTTTTGGCCATCCTCGCGGCCTCGCAACGTTGTTTTTTACCGAAATGTGGGAGCGATTCAGTTACTATGGCATGCGTGCTTTGCTTATTCTCTTCATGGTGGCGACAGTCGAAACAGGCGGTTTAGGTCTTGAAGAAAAAACGGCTGGTGCTATTTATGGACTCTACACCATGTTTGTTTACTTGTTGGCTTTACCTGGTGGATGGCTTGCTGACAAATTTTTCGGATTAAGGAAATCTGTTTTTTATGGAGGCTGTATCATCGCGCTCGGGCATTTGTG
>DAIQPD010000279.1:0-4300 GCA_036787535.1 Chryseolinea sp. | reverse complement strand
GGTGTAACCCCATTTAAGATCGGGTCTCTCACTGTTTCCTTTTGATGTCAATAGATTATGCGCTCTTACGTAAACAGTAGTTGGACTTAACTGTTTTAATTCAGTTAATAATTTTTGTCCATCTTTTCTTGTCGTGTAGTTCGGTTCATCATATCCGAAGAATGACCAGAAAGGTTTCATCCCTCCTATTTCTTTTGACGCATCAACTTGAATGGCTACCGATGTTTGTTGACCCCATGATGGAAGTGCAAACAAGATTGCAACGTACACACAGATTGCCTGAAGCCAAGACGTTAACCGATGTTGGATCATGTTCATTTTAATTCTTATGCTTTAGAAAACGTAAACTCTGGCAACGGAATAATCTTTCCTCCTTGCTTCGCTGATTCGTGTGCGAGAATACCCACACAGGAAATGTTAGCCGACTGTGTTGCGTTAGGATAAGGTTGTCGGCCTTGCACCAGTGCGCTC
This sequence comes from Chryseolinea sp., assembly GCA_036787535.1. GTDB lineage: Bacteria > Bacteroidota > Bacteroidia > Cytophagales > Cyclobacteriaceae > Chryseolinea. The sequence continues at coordinate 3,829 of DAIQPD010000279.1, read as the reverse complement.
ACAAATTCATGCACCAAATGCGGATGAGAACCACCATGGCCTGCGCCTTGTGTAAACGACAGATGCAGATTTTCATCGCCATCATATACACCTTTAGTGGTAAAGCGCTGAATAGGTTCAGGCAAAAGCTTTGCGAAATCAGGACATATTACTTCTTCCGGAATTTCATGCTCCGGTTTTTTAGCAGTATGCACTACTAAGGGTTGTCCTTCTATCAGCGGCCACTCCACTGTTTTTTTCGAACCGTACACTTCAAAACTTTCGCGATATTGACGCGCAACATCAAACAGGGATCGATAAACGTGTGCGCTTACATCTGAGTCTTTCAATTTTACGTGTGTGGTCTCTACCGCGAACGGTGAGTTATAATGTTTTATTAATTCTTCACGAATGGTGCCCGATCCAAAGCAAGAAACATACTCTGCATCTTTTCGAAGCAACCCTAACACTGGTCCCACACAATGCGTGGCATAATACATTGGTGGCAAGCCGGGCCAATAGTTTGGCCATCCATCCATATCCTGTTGGTGGCTAGCTTTAATAAATTGCACTTTACCTAACTCTCCTTTTTCATACAATTCTTTCATGAATAGGAATTCACGTGCGTACACTACCGTTTCCATCATCATGTAGGTAAGCCTCCTTTCTTTTGTCAGGCGAACAATCTCTTCGCACTCTTCTACTGTAGTCGCCATCGGAACTGTGCAGGCCACATGTTTACCAGCTTTCAATGCTTTGATTGATTGTATGCCGTGATCGGGAATAGGTGTGTTAATGTGTACGGCTTGAATATCAGGATCCTTCAGTAATTCATCGTAGTCGGTATATCGTTTTTCAATACCAAAGGCATTTCCAATTTCGTCTACTTTAGATTGCGTTCGTTGACAAACAGCAGCGAGTTTAACGCCTGGATATTTTTGATATATGGGAATAAATTCTGCGCCAAACCCTAACCCTACAATAGCGATGTTGATTGTTTTATTGCTCATGCTTAATCGTTAAATAATTTTTTTAGAAAATGTAATCCTTCTTGTGCAAATCCATCTTGTGTTAGTGCCAAATTCCTCCAGATACAAACTGCTCCCGCTAACTCTTTAATTTCAGGTGTAAAACTTTCGATTGATATTACGCCTTTATAATTGATATTATTCAATCCTTGTTTGAAAGAGTCCCAAGGAGTTTGTCCGGTGCCTGGTGTACCGCGATAATTTTCAGCCACCTGTAGGTGAATGAGTCTGCCACCTACTGAGGTAATGGCCAGTTCAATGTTTCGCTCTTCAATGGCCATGTGAAACCCATCTAACATAATTTTAGCAACGGGATGGTTTATATCATTTACCAAACGAAGTACATCGTCAGCGGTATTGATCATATCCGATTCAAACCGATTTAATGGTTCCAATGCTATTTCCAGATTTCGTTCGTGCGCCAGCTTGCTTACTTTGTGCAGGTTAGTGACCGCACGATCCCATTCTTTTTTGCGTTGCTCAGGCGAAACCATTCTGGCTTTTCCTACGGCCGAGTACATTGGGCCTGCTAAAAATTTTGCATCCCATTCGTTACAGAAATCAAGACACTGTGTGATGTAGTCGAAACAATTTTTATGCACCGCTACATCATCATGTGTTAGATCGCGTGATGGACCAAACGCACCACACACAATGGCCGATAATCCATTTTTATCAAGTGCTTCCTTTACTTTCTTTGCATCGATCTTTTCAGGATACTCTATTGGAATTTCAACCGCATCGTAACCCATTGATTTGATCTTTGGAAACAGATCAATTGTGTCGGTGGAAAATGGTGAAGTCCACAACCAGGTACTTACGCCAAATTTTATTTCTAGACTCACGTATATTGAACTTTAAATTATAAAGGCTTACCTACTACCACTTTCATAATTCCATTCATGATGGACCAATGACCAGGGAACGTACAAACAAAAGGATAATCACCCGCTTTGGTTGGTGCCGTAAATCGAAGTGTGACGGTTTGCTGTGGATTTACCAGTTTAGTTGAAAACAATACTTCAGAAACTTCAGGCACATAATTCTTCTCAGCGCTTTTCGGATTGCTCGCCAATTTATCTGCCGCTTTACCAACCGTTTCCAACGCACCAATCTGAGTGATGACTAAGTTGTGTTGCATGAAGTCTGGATTTTCAAATATGATTTCAACAGGTTTACCTGCTTTCACTGTAAATGTTTTCAAGTCATACTTCATTTCATTCTTTAACACTTTTAATTTAATAATGGTAGCGCCTGCCAAAGATAAAGTGGTTTCTGTTAGATCGTCTTTTCCAAGATTGTTGTCAGCAAATAATTTACTGATCGATGTGCCATCAAAAAAATTTGCTTTGGTTGGTCTCGCAGTTCTGTCTGCCTCAAATTTCCAACTTCCGGTTAGCGGAATTTTTTTACCCTCCACTTGCAGAAACATATCTTCAGGGTTACCATAAATTCCACCCGGTCCGCCAAAGTCTTCAACTCGTATGGCAATCACATTTTTGCCTGCTTTTAACAGGCCAGCACGTACACTATAATTTCTTTTCTCGATTACCTTTCTATCGGTACCTCCTACTTTGACACCATTCAAATAGGTAACATCCGAATCGTTTATAGGACCCAATGAAAGTGTAGCCTTTTTACCTGAAAGATTTCCTGGCAAGTCAACCACTTTTCTGAACCAGAAAAATCCGTCTGTCTTTTGATCCAGATATTTTGGCAAATCCATTGTCTTCCAGGCTGTATCATTAAAATCGATAGCTTTTGGTTGGCCTTCGTAATTATCCTTTTCATTCGTATACATTGGATTAGCCGCAGTGAATGCATCCAGAAAACCTTTACGATGTTGGACAGCAGCCGTGTAAACCGCCTTGGCCAACCATTCGTCATTCGTTATACCTTCTTCTGTACTTAAGGTATATAGTGTGGCCCCTAACGATTCAGATGGAGCAATTTCTACCAATGAAACAATGGCCGCTAATCTGGTATTTGCATCTGGATCATTCAATAAATTGTTTTTTATTATCATCTGCTCAGACCAACCTGCCTTTGAAAGAATTTGAATGGCTGCCTTTCTTACTCCTGCCGAAGGATGTGTCAATGCGTTTTGAACTACGGCTTCTGCTTTATCATCTTTACTGATTGCCCCCAGTCCATCAATCGTCCATAGTGCATGAATGGCTGCATAGTTATCTCCAAACTCATTCACGTTTTGGTTGTTTGCCAGATCGAATAGCTGGGGTAACACATCCAGATTAGCGCGTTCTACCAGCAAACGTTGCGCAGTCATTCGCCATAACAGATTATCATTCTTCAATGTCTCGATCAACTTATCAGGAGCGTCTTTACTTAATGCAATCGGCTTGTACGCTTTTGCTTGCCTACTTACCACACGCCAGACGCGACCGTGTGATTTATCGCGCAACGGGTTTTCGTAAGCATTACCTTTTCCAGTAACACCCACAAAGCCTCCGCGATCAGGAGTAGGTGTAGGGTTATGCTGAATAATAAAATTATACCAATCCAACACCCACACGGCTCCATCCGGTCCTACCTTCGCATCAACAGGAGCTACCCATTCGTCAGCACCAGCAAACAAATTCCAACCATCTTTCTCCACGTAACCGGCACCATCTTTTTCAATACGTGCCATGTGCACCAAGTGGCCAGTCGGTTCGCATACCAATACTATTTTATTCCAAAATTCTTTTGGATAATTACGAGCTGTATAAAAGTTGTGACCTGCTGCTGCAGTAAAGCCACCAAACACATCTACTTGCCGAACCTTATCTGTAATAGCATGCATGGCATAATGGCCATCGATC
>DAIQPD010000068.1:0-20817 GCA_036787535.1 Chryseolinea sp. | reverse complement strand
TATTGTAAATAAACTCCACAGTACCTATTATACCAAATGGTAACTGCTTATCAATGGCAAGATTTGTTTTCCAGGATTGTGGGTATTTAAAATTCTTATCCGTTACAGCGATATTGTAAGTCGCTGCTGGCTGACCAGGATTAGGAGGTAAATTATACTCCGTCACATCATCACTAAACGGATAAACACCATCGGTATTATCTACGCTAATCGAACCTGTAAGAATACCATTATTCCCCATCTGATTTGAAATCCAAACAAAAGCAGGTCTTCCTGAGAACACTCCGGTACCACCTCTAATCTGAAGCGAACGATCTCCCATTACATCCCAGTTAAATCCAACTCTTGGAGAAACCAGTGTTTGAGCATCTGGCAATTGTGAGGTGCTTAACTTTAAAGGGTTGCCATTTTCATCGTTAAAGGTATAGCCCGCAACTTGTGTATTTTCCAAAGCCGTTTGTTTGAACGATGGAATATCCAAACGCAAACCAACTGTTAATTTAAACTTTGAACTGACCTGAAATTCGTCTTGAGCATAAAATCCTATTTGCCTTGCGTTGGTTGTCGCTGTTGGAAGTGCGCTGCCCTCCAGATTTGAATAGGTTAATGCATATCTGCGAAGTGTTGGATTATTAGCTCCATCAGCGTCAGTATCATCATAAAAATCCTGCAATGAATTGTACACAAACTGGCCATAGTAAGTTGGCGTAAACGTATTTTCAAATTTAAAGGACTCAAAGTTTATACCGGCTGTAAGTGTATGCTTTCCGGCATAGTAAGTAAAGTTATCTTGAAATTGCCAGGTGTCAGTATTCAGGATATTATTCGGTGTAAACGGTTCATACCCAAAGTTGGTATAGTTACGCCCACCTTCTAAGATGTCTACTAAAGGAAAAACACCTCCAAGACTACTTCTATAATCCCGATTAGCCGTAAAACCAGCGATTATATTATTTGAAAATCCATTCCCCAGATAATTATGCTCTGCAATAATTGAATTGATATCATTGTTGATTACATAATTTGCATTTTGAAAATTCATGGCAAAGCCATTATCTCTTCTGTTATTAAATGATCCACTATTACTTGTCGGAACATCACGTGACGACTTGAGGAAGTTATAACGAATGCTAAACTTATTCCGCTTGTTCATATTATAATCCAAGCGAATCAAAGCTTTATCACTCTTTGTAGCCAAAGCATAATTTTCATACGCTCCCGGATCGTAGTTGAAATTATCAATTAGATAAGTTCTTAATCCATCTAAATCAGAGGCGAGTACTCTGGATACATTTGCTGGTGCATTTGGTCCATCATTAATACCCGGTCTTAAGGCAACAAAATTCGTTGCAGGATCTTCTCTTCTTTCCTGCTCTCCATTAATAAAAAAGAAAAGTTTGTCCTTAATTATTGGTCCTCCAAATCTAAACCCACGCTGTTGTACACTAAAATCTTGCGTTACTACATCTTGTCCATCTGCCTTATCTCCTACCATCTTTTCACTTCTGGTATTAAGAAAAACCGATCCCGAAAATTCATTGGTTCCACTTCTGGTAATGGCATTCACACCAGCACCTGTAAACCCACCTTGACGTACATCAAATGGCGCAATGTTTACTTGAACTTCCTGAATGGCATCTAAAGAGATTGGAGTTGAACTGGTTTGTCCACCGGGTACGTCTGATAATCCAAAGCTATTGTTAAAGATAGATCCATCAATCGTCAAATTATTAAAACGAGAGTCGGCTCCGCTAAAGGATCTCCCGTTTGCTTGCGGAGTTAAGCGGGTAAAGTCAGATAAGTCTCTGCTAATAGTGGGAAACGAGTTAATTGCTACAACCCCAATATTTGTACTAGCACCAGTGCGTTCATCATTCAAAAGAGAATTTGTAGTGACCACAATTTCATCTAACTCAACACCCGTTTCTGTTAAGACTACATCTAAAACAAAGTTTTGTCCTAAGGAAAGAAGAATACCTTCAATATTCTGATCCTGGAACCCTACAAATGTTACTGATACTTTATAAGGTCCACCAACTCGTAAACCCGGCAAGGTAAACCTACCATCATTTCGACTTGAAGACCCGTATGTGGTTCCCGAAGGAACATGCAGAGCAACAATGTTTGCACCTGGCAATTCTTCGCCAGCTTTTGTCTTGACTGTACCACTTATCGTGGCAGTTGTCACGCCTTGAGCCCAGGCACCTGCTGCACTGAGAACAAGAACGGTAAACAGTAAAATTTTCTTCATAAGTTTAGGTTTGGTTAATGATTTTTAGCGAAGCACAAATCTAACTTTTGCCACCAAACTTACCTTTATCATGTCTTTAAATCTTTCCACATTTTGTTTACATAGGGTTAACACAGCTTCATGTTCACCTCATATAAACAAGGTAATGCTTTGAAAAAGAATAGCTTATTTAATCAATTGATAAACTCATCTACCAATCCATAGGCTGACTATTCTGCTCTGCCTCACTTTTCTGTTATCGTTTGCAATTCAAGCAATCGGTTAACCAGACCTGTCTTCGTTATATTTCTGAAGGCATAACATGAAAGTTCCGAGAGGTAATAAAGAATCTGAATTTGAGATTTAAGAAATTTTACAACGCTTTCTTTAAGCCATTCCTTATTCGAGGTAAATTACTTATGGCACGAGAAGTACCGGAACATGAATGTGATCCATTAATTCTCTGATACCATCTTTTTCAGAATCACTGGAATTTTTATTCATCACCAGAAACCGCAGCGAATTCTTCTTAGCATGGTTCTCAATCCGATCGTTAACAAATCCAACTTCGGTTTTAAAGTCGTACGAAATTCCTTTTCCAACTAAAAACTCTGATTCCAATAATTGAAATCGTTGCTTCGCTTCATCTTCCATTGTCTTCTTTAACTGCACTACTTCTCCATTACGATAGTGGAGCAACCGGTAAGTGTACAAAATGGTGAGATGGCATTTTAGCTGCTGCGCCATAGCCACTGCCCAGCTCAACGTTAGTTTTGAGGATTCCGACAGGTCGACCGTGCAAAGTATTGTATTAGAAAGTTGATTAAGTCGCGAAATTTCATTCATGATACGAACCTAGCAGGTTTAAACTCCTTGCCAATGGATTTTAATCAATCAGTAAGATGATCTTTGTCAGCTTCTATCCTATCATTAATTTGCACCTTATGGACGATATGAACACCCCCCTTTCCTTAGTTTCAAATGATTCCTTCCGCGAGATCTTTCAAAGCATGAGCGAGGGCATTGTAATGGTCGATGACGCTGGCAAAGTTGTGATTGCCAACAAAGTTGCCGAACATATCTTTGGCTATGACGAAAATGAACTGACGGGGATTACAATGGAAAATTTATTACCCGAGCGATATAGAGGTCATCATGTAAATCATCGGAAGGGTTTCAACTCAAATCCTGAACCAAGACGAATGGGCTTTGGTCGTGATCTTACAGGCTTGCGGAAAGATGGGAAGGAATTTCCCGTGGAAATCAGTTTAAGTTATACGCAGGTTAAAGGTAAATTATTGGTGATGGCCTTTATAAGCGACATCTCGCTGCGGAAGAAAGCCGAAGAAGCATTGAAGCAAAGTGAAGAACAGTTAATCGTTTATGCTGCCGAGTTGGAAAAGAAGGTGCAATCCAGAACCGATGCATTACACAAAACCATTCAGGAATTAGAGAAGGAAGTAACTGAACGAAAGAAAGCCGAAGAAGAAGCACATAAGGCATTGGGAAGAGAAAGAGAATTAAATGATCTCAAAACCAAATTTGTTTCCATTGCCTCGCATGAGTTTCGTACACCCTTAAGCACCGTGTTAAGTTCAGCCTCTTTAATCAATCAATACAATGAGCGCGGTGAACAAGATAAGGTAGACAAACATGTTCAACGCATAAAATCGTCAGTCAATCACTTAACTTCTATTCTGAATGATTTCTTGTCGCTCGGAAAACTGGAAGAGGGCGTTATTGAAATTAATTCTGAATTCACAAACGCAAAAGAATTTTTGGAAGAAGTTCAGGAAGAAATTACACCCACATTGAAGGCCGGTCAAAAACTCCATCTGGAATATTTAACGGATGAAAAAATTCTATATACCGATCCGAAAATTTTGCGCAACATACTTTTTAATCTCATTAGCAATGCCAGTAAATATTCTGAATTAAATAAAACGATTGGAGTTCAGTTCAACTATGTAGACAATCAATTTATTTTTAAAATTTCGGACCACGGTATTGGAATACCGAAGGAAGATCATCACCACATGTTCGAACGCTTCTTTCGGGCAAGCAATGCTGGTAACGTTCAGGGAACCGGCCTGGGTCTGAATATTGTAAGACGATATGTTGATCTGTTATCAGGTGTCATTTCATTTGAAAGTGAATATGGAAAAGGTAGTATTTTTACAGTGAGTATTCCGGGAGGAGAAAATTAAAAGTACACGATATGAAAAAAATATTATTGATCGAAGACAATCCTGAAGTTCGGGAAAACACCCAGGAGATTCTGGCATTGGCAAATTATGATGTCACTACAGCAGAAAACGGAAAGATCGGTGTGGAGCTTGCTCAAATTGAAAAACCCGATCTTATCATTTGTGATATTATGATGCCTGAACTGGATGGTTATGGCGTACTGCATATCCTCAGCAAGAGTGAGGACACCGCTGGCATACCGTTTATTTTTTTAACAGCCAAAACAGAAAAGACGGATATTCGGAAAGGTATGAACCTGGGTGCTGATGACTACCTTACTAAACCCTTTGACGATACTGATTTACTCAATGCCATTGAAGCGCGATTTCGAAAGAGCGCCATGCAGCAAAAACATTATGAATCAACGCCCGAAGGGTTAGACAATTTTATTAAAGATGCGCAGCACATTCTGCATACGAAAGACCTGGCGAAAGATCGAAAAGTAAAACTGTTTAAAAAGAAGGCAGAAGTATTTTCTGAAGGTGATATGCCTTTAAATCTTTTCTTCATAAAATCGGGAAGTATAAAAATCTTTAAATCCAATCCCGATGGTAAGGAATTGATTATGAACCTCTATCACGCTAATGATTTTTTCGGATTCGAATCTATTCTTCAAAATGATAACTATTATGAATCGGCTATTGCCATGCAGGATTCTGAAGTGATTATGATTCCACGATATGACTTCATGTTGATGATTCAAAGTCATCCGGATGTCTCGGCAAGCTTTATTAATTTGTTGTGTAAAAAAGTGGCGGAGCGCGAACGCCAGTTGATTAACCTTGCCTATAATTCTGTTCGTCAACGAACTGCTGATGCTTTATTGAAGGTAATGAATTTAAAGGACGCTAATGCATCCATTACCATATCACGAGACGACCTTGCAAAAATTGTAGGCACAGCTTCTGAATCCGTGATCCGGGTTCTATCCGATTTCAAAGACGAAAACATTATTGAAATAGAAGGCGGAAAAATAAAAATTCTTCATCCTGAAAAATTAGAGAAGGTAGTGAGGTGGAGTGTGGCAAGGTGATACGTTGTAAGAATTAAAATTATGGAGTAGAAAATATAGTCGCCTATTTTGGCTAGTTAGATAGAACTCTTTTTTCTATGTGAAATATCTGTTATTAGTGTATATATACGCTTGTTAGCTCACACTATGTCATGGATTTTAACATGGACAATTCGAAAATTTTAATTTATGAAACAACTAATTTCAGCTTTATTTCTTGTAAGTATTTATAACTGTGGATTCTCCCAACAAGACTTTTTATTTGAAAGCAGAAGCCTTGATGAATTAAGAGCGTATGAGAAATCAATTAACTCAGAATACCTAGGATTTGTAAAAACTCAAGTAGCAACAGACTATTTTCCAACAGCTAAAGAAAAATATGATTATTATCCACTTTGTTTTAAAAGGACTAATGATGACTTCTTTCCGCAACTTGGAATTGAATATTTCTATGATGAGAATGATTCGATTTTACTTGCAACAAGTTATGATTGGAACATCATGAATTATGTAAAAAACCTTAAAACTGATGGGGACAAATTCGAAGTTGAGAAAAAACGGAAGAAGCAATACTTGAAAAAATACAATGATATTAAGCAAGGATTGATTAAAAAATATGGCGAACCAAAAACTGTAGAGGAAACCAAATCTGGAGATGGATACTTTTATCGTCTTCGATGGGAAAATGAATCAAATAAGATTCTTGTTTTGTTAAAGTTTTCTACAAAGTTGAAAGTCCTACCAGGAAATATGAAGTTTGGTTCATATGACATTAGAGTAAAAATAGATTACATAAAATAACGTGTGCTAACACATGTATAGTGCATGCAAGTTTCAGAGGCTTTCGAAGGTTTCTGACTTGCAAAAAATAGGTTTAACCAGATCGTAAACTGCTTCGCATACGCGCAAGACAGAATACATAGCATCAACCACTACCGACACATCACAATATCAATCACCCCATCTTTGAAAGAAGTTGCGTGCGGAAGTTGCACAATAAAAACCCGGGCAATCAAAACAACACCTGACAGCACTAACATTCCGGTTGAAATACCCTTCACATTAAAATGAAATTTTCTAATCAGGAATTGAAGAATACTGGTAAACCCTAACATAACCGGCAAGGTACCGATGCCAAACAGCAGCATGAAACTAAATCCATCCATTGGACCTTGAAGCGTTAGGCAATAGGTAAGGGCAAGAAATGTTAGTCCGCATGGAAGCAAGCCGTTGATGCTGCCCAGAATAAAAAGTGATTGATAACTTTTCTTTCTCAGGTATTTTGAAAATACATACTTCAACCGCATACTGAGTGATTGAAATGCATCAGAGATAAAAGGAATATGGGTATTTCTAATTCCACCCAGGGCAATAAGTAAAAGTGCTATGCCTAAAATAATGGAAAGCAGATTCTGATAATTCCGTGCCGGCAAGGTCATACCTATACCTGTAACTATCGTTCCGAGTAGAGCATAGGTAAATAATCTTCCGGCATTATAAATCAATCGGCTAAAAATAACAGATGGTTTTATTGCAGTGGCAGCCATGATCAGCGGACTACACATCCCTATGCAGTGCAGGCTTCCAGCAAATCCTATAATCAATGCAGTGAATGCCATACTAAATATTGATTACCTCTTCCACATAAAATTCTTTGTCGTCCATCGTCCAAAGAAGTTTGGCCTTGTACATTCCTTTATCCAGTCCCTTCAACTCAATCAAATCACTTTCGCCTGGCAAGGCACTTAGTTTAAATTTCCGATCCATCTTCGAATTCGAAGGACAAAACAATATCAACTCACCATTTTTAATTTCATCAGATTGATTCAATTTTATCTGAAGAATATTATTCTCCATTAATTGAACTGTCGGTTTTGTTGATAATATCTCTGTGTTATTCAGGCGTTCAATTTGATCCTGATACGCTAGCTCTTCTTTGTAATAATCTTTCGATACCAAATCAATATCCTGGCGCATACAAACTGTTACCAGTGTACCGATAAAGACAGTGAAGAGTATAAAAGAGACGACAATCCATTTTCCAAAGTTCATAACTTTACTATTTTAATTTCGTTTTGCATCTGATCCTTTGCTTACAGGTCCGATGAATTTGGCCTTCACGGTCTCAATACGCTCACCATTCTGATAAACACCAAGCGTTACAACCGTTCGTGCATTTTTTACATTGTGTTCTGGAATCTTAATGAAGAAAACACTTTTTACCATTCCCTCTGCAGGAATATCAATTGCCTTTCCATCCGCTTTTAAAATCTGGACACCCATGGGTTCTTCTACCCTGATCTCAAGTTCAATCGGATCAAATGTCTTGTTTACAAATTCGATGTTATAGAGGTTGGTAATGAATCCCGCCTCGCGTTGATATAAGGTACCCGGAACTTTCAATACCGTGGTCTCTACATCTGATCGGGTGATTAAAGCAAAACTCAAAATTGTAAGCAATCCGAGCAAAACAAATGAGTAGGCTATTACCCTCGCATTGATAATTTTAGAAACGCCTTCTTTGATGGAGGTATAAGATGCAAACCGGATCAGTCCTTTTGGCTTTCCTATTTTTATCATCACATCGTCACACGCATCAATGCATGCTGTACAATTTACACACTCTAATTGCGTTCCATTTCGAATGTCAATTCCGGTAGGACAAACATGAACACAGAGTTTGCAATCAATACAATCACCACTGTTAACTTCTGTTATTGATTTCTTTTTCAAGTGCCCACGAGGTTCACCACGTAACCAATCATACGCAACTACAATAGACTCTTTTATTAAGAGTACTCCTTGCAATCTTCCATACGGGCAAACGGCTATACATGCCTGCTCGCGGAACTTCGCATATATTCCATAGAATATTGCCGTGAAGACAATCAAGCCAATAAAACCGGAAAGATTCTCCAATGGAGAATGTTGAACGATATGAAGTGTTTTTTCAATACCGATCAGATAGGACATTAAGGTATGCGCGATCAGAATGGAGATCAAAAGAAAAACAAAATGCTTTGTGGTCTTCTTAAAAATCTTCTGGATGTTCCATTCCTCCTTCGCTAATCTTCTCTGTGCACCGGCATCACCTTCAATAAAGTATTCAATTTTACGAAAGACCATTTCCATGAACAAGGTTTGTGGGCACATCCATCCGCACCAAACACGACCGAACACAACCGTAAAGAGAATCACAAAAACAAAAAAGGTAATGAGTACAATGGCCAGCAAAACAAAATCCTGCGGCCAAAAGGCCTGGCCAAGAATGATAAATTTTCGTTCGAATATATTCAGTAAGAGAAGCGGCTGACCTCCTATCTTTAAAAACGGCCCCGCAAAAAGTAATGACAGCAAAACCACAGTAACGACAATCCTCAGATTGTGATATTTACCGGAAGGTTTTTTTGGATAGATCCAGATTCGTTTTCCCTGTGCATCAACCGTTCCAATGCTATCACGAAACTCATCATCGAGTATGTATAGATCGTCAATAACTTGTTTCTCCATTTTTACTTCAGGTTCTAAGTTGCCGGGTTACCGGTTACCAGTCACCGGTAACTGGCAACATTTTCTAAAGTGAAGCGCTTACTACTGTTGAATCCACCTTCACTGTTGTTGTATCTGATTTCAGAATTTGTTCTTTATACAATTCTCCCTGAGCGGCTTTTGCTCCAACAGGATTTGTGCCTTGTAGACTCAACACAAAAAATGCAACTGCTTTAACATCTTGCGGACTCATCGATTTTCCCCAGGCTGGCATGCCTTTATCTACGGCTCCATTTTTAATCGTTGCAAAAACATTTTTAATACCACCGCCATGAATCCAATATTCATCAGTAAGATTTGGGCCAATAGTATTACCTCCTCCATCCGCTTTGTGACACGATGCACAATTGAAACTCACAAAAACGGATTTACCTTTTTCGATAATCACATTGTCGTTCGTAAAGACAAGGGCATTTTCATCTATCACTTCTTGTGGTTGTGAAGCTTTTAGTTTTCTGGCTTGTTCATCGGCAACGGTTAACTCTTGCTGATATTCATCAAGCTGCAATGGAAAGGTATCAGAGATGTGATACACTACTAAATAAACAGCACCCCAAACTATACAACCAATGAATAACCAGGTCCACCACGGTGGCAAGTGATTATCAAGCTCCTTGATACCATCATAATTGTGATCAAGTTCAATGTCCTTTTCTTTTTCAACCGGAACAGCGGCATTTAGTTTATCAATAAAGCGACTCCACATGGATTGCCTGGGAGCGTAGGGAATACTAAGCTTGCGCGCATTTTCCTGTTCCGCTTGATCAGCCAGTATGTTGAGTATTTGCAAAAGGTAAATAGCGACAAACGCTACCAATAGGATTACAACCAAAACAAAAAAAGACACAATGTAAAGCGGTAGAAGTGGATCATTAAAAGGATCATCCATAAATGACTTTGCTTTTGTTGCAGTTTCCTGAGCAGTGACAGCGAATGAGAATAGTGTCAAAGTCAAAAAGGAAAATATTTTTTTCATAATCTTAAAGGTTAAGATTGGTTTCGTTTTTACGATCGCTTTTGTCGATGGGAAGGTTTGCCATCTTTTCAATTAATTTCTTATCGGCTGTAAATACCCAGAGCAGAAGGCAGAGAAAAAAAATAAAAAAGATTACAAACGATATCACCGGCCAGATGGCGATGTTGTCTATGTTCTGAAGAATGTTTTTATACATGGCTCTATGTTTTATTGAGTGGTGTTTGGTTGCCGGTTACCAGTTACCGGTGACTGGCAACTGATTCTATTTCTCTGCGGTCTTTTCACCTTTAATGTCCTTACCCAGGCGTTGCAGATAAGCGATGAGTGCTATGATCTCTGCATCATCGGCTTCGTCAATGCCATCTGCTTTTAATGTTGCTGTAATTTCGCTGGCTTGTTTTTCAAGGTAATCATTGGCAATATTCTCATAACCCTCTTCGTACGGAACACCTAACGTTCGCATCGCATTGATTTTTCCACGGGTTAATTCTTTATCGATACTTTGTTCCGTTAGCCACAGGTATGCTGGCATAATTGATCCTGTAGATACTGCATCAGGCGCGAGCATGTGATTGTAGTGCCAGGTGTTTGAATATTTTCCATTTAAGCGATGCAAATCCGGACCAGTGCGTTTTGATCCCCATAGGAAGGGATGGTCATAAACAAATTCACCAGCCTTGGAGTATTCACCATAGCGTTCAGTTTCTGATCGGAACGGTCTCACCATTTGCGTGTGACAGTTTGAACAACCTTCTCGGATGTAAATATCACGGCCGTGCAACTCCAAAGGTGTATATGGTTTTACGCTCGCCAGTGTTGGCACATTCGATTTGATTAGGAAAGTAGGAATCATTTCAATGGCCCCTCCGATGAGTATGGCTATGAGGGTTAGGGTACTGAACAAAATAGGCTTGTGTTCCAATATTCTGTAATGCCATCCGCCACTTTTTGCTACATATTCTTTTGCAAGAGGAGCTGCTTCAGCGTCTTCATTAGCGGTGAAGCTTCCTGCGTATGCTGTCTTGATTAAATTGTATGTCATGATGATGGCACCCGTGAGATATAATAAGCCACCGAAGGCACGCAACGCATGAAGCGGAAGAATCTGAACTGTTGTTTCCAGGAAGTTTTTGTAAACAAGAAAACCTTCCGCATTAAATTCTTTCCACATCAGACTTTGCACAACACCTGAAACATACATGGGGAGTGCATAGAAAATAATACCAAGTGTCCCTAACCAGAAATGAAGATTCGCAAGTTTAGCCGAGAATATCTTTGTGTTCCACATGCGTGGCACAACCCAATACAACATCGCGAAGATCATGAATCCATTCCACCCTAATCCACCAACATGCACGTGGGCTACAATCCAATCGGTAAAGTGAGCAATGGCATTAACATTTTTGAGTGATAAAAGAGGGCCTTCTAATGTTGCCATACCATATGCGGTAACGGCTACTACCATAAATTTCAAAACAGCATCTTCGCGAACCCGATCCCACGCACCGCGCAGTGTCATCAAACCATTTAGCATTCCTCCCCATGATGGAGCAATCAGCATGATTGAAAAAACTACGCCAAGAGATTGTGCCCAGTCAGGAAGAGAAGTATAGAGTAAATGGTGAGGACCCGCCCAGATATAAATAAAAATCAACGACCAGAAGTGAATGATAGAAAGCCGGTAAGAATACACAGGTCGGTTAGCAGCCTTCGGTAGAAAGTAATACATCATGCCCAGATATGGTGTGGTTAGAAAGAATGCAACGGCATTATGACCATACCACCATTGTACTAATGCATCTTGCACACCCGCATACCAGGAATAACTTTTAAAAAGTGTTACCGGTATTTCAAAGGAGTTAACTAAGTGGAGAACAGCAACCGTTACAAAGGTTGCGATGTAAAACCAGATGGCTACATATAAATGTCGTTCTCTTCGTTTGATGATTGTACCAATCATGTTCCATCCGAACACCACCCAGATTATGGTAATCGCAATATCGATTGGCCATTCGAGCTCGGCATATTCTTTTGAAGTAGTCAATCCTAATGGAAGGGTAATAGCGGCAGCAACAATGATTAATTGCCAACCCCAGAAATGAATCCAGCTCAGTGTGTCGCTAAACATTCTGGCTTTCAGCAATCGTTGCATGGAGTAGTACACTCCGGCAAACATGGCATTACCAACGAAGGCAAAGATGATGGCATTGGTATGCAGCGGTCGGATGCGCCCGAATGTGGTGTATTGCAGATCGAAGTTGAAAATGGGATACACCAACTGAAGAGCAGCGGTGAGACCAACCAACATACCCACCAATCCAAAGATGACGGTGGCGATGATGAAGGCTTTTACAATTTTATTGTCGTAACTAAATTTTTCGATTTCCATATCGAGTGGCTCAGGTTTAGTAAGAATTATTACTGGCCTAAAATTATCGCTACATCGCTCGATGGATTATGATTGTCGTTAGTTGAAAGGATGATTTTTGTCATACACTTCAAAATCTTTCATTACAGATTGTGGAAGAAAGCATTGTTGAAGTGAAATAAGCGCATACCTTGACCTAGCAAATGGGAAAGATTCACAACAAAACGCGTTTGCTAAATCGCATTACTAAAAACCTGGTCTTGATTTTTCTCCTTATTCATTCGCATATCAAATACTGCGCAGATATTCCGAATGAATGGCTCGCCAAGAATGGTAACATGCAAGCCTGCTTCATTCAAATATAGAATTCCTTCCTTTTCCATTACGCGCAATGTTTCCAGAATTTCGGAATCAATAACCTCCATCAATAATTCCTGATGCAACTTACCATGACAGCTAATCTCAAGAATACACTGTTTCAAAAGTAAATCTTCCCTGGTGAGCAAATGACCTTTCGCTATTGCTGTGCCCTCTTCCTTTATTGCGAGCATATATTCTTCAACATTCTTTACATTCTGAGCGTATGCATACTTCGCATCGCTTATAGCGGAAGCTCCTAAGCCAATCAGTAAATCAGTATTACTGGTGGTGTAGCCCATAAAGTTCCGGTGCAACTTACCAGAGACATGCGCTTTGAATAACGTATCATGACGCAATGCAAAGTGATCCATGCCAATATCAGCATATTCATTCTTCTTTAAAGTATGCCTACCTATTTCGTAGAGATGTCTTTTCAATCCATTGGAAGGTAAATCAGAATCACCATAACCACGTTGTCCCGGTTTTAACCAGGGTACATGCGCATAACTGTAGAACGCCAAACGATCGGGCTTAAGCGTTAATATTTTATCGATGGTATCCGAAACGGTGAAAGGTGTTTGAAAAGGTAATCCGTAAATAAGATCATAACTCACAGACTCATAGCCAATGGACCTTGCCTGATCGGTTACGCGTTGCAAATTTTCAAAAGGCTGAATGCGATGAATTGTCTTTTGCACTTTTTCATCCAGATCCTGAACGCCAAAACTCACGCGTTTAAAGCCAAGATCAAATAATGTTTGAAGATGCTCATAGGTAGTATTGTTTGGATGTCCTTCAAAACTAAATTCAAATTCATCGTGAATCAGAACATCTTCCAGCAAGTAGGTAATTAGCCAACGCAAATTTTTTGCCTCAAAAAAAGTAGGTGTACCCCCTCCCAAATGGAGTTCCCTAATAACAGGCGTTTTTCCAAAAATCTTTTTGTATTCATCCCATTCTTTTAAAATGGACCGAATGTATGGGATTTCAATACTGTGGTTTTTTGTAATCCGTGTGGTGCAGGCACAATAGGTACACAGGCTTTCACAAAAAGGCAAGTGTATATACAGGCTGATTCCCTTTTCAGAATTTGATTCATCGAATGATCTTCTTACAGAATCAATCCATTGTTCTTTCAAAAATGAATCCACATCCCAACATGGCACCGTAGGATAACTTGTGTAGCGCGGTGTGGGAACATCATACTTTTTGATGAGCGATACTTGTGATGGGTTCTTGATCATAAATCAAAGTAACTGCTCACAACACGATGAGCCCCTGATCATGCTCAATCCCTTTAATGATTTTTGTCAGTTCGAGTACCGTCATTGCGAGGAATGAAGCAATCCCCTTACTACGAAGTGCTATAGAAATAAGTGACTACTTGAATTTCTAGATGCGCACTAAGCTCCCGTCTTGTTCTTTGGTATTTCATTGCTGGGGGATTGCTTCGTCAGCATGTCACGCGTTTTGCGTGACGCTTCCTCGCAATGACGAGCAGTTTTTTTTGGCTTGTCATCAAACAACATTCTTACCGAAGGAGTATAGGTATCTTCATACTGTCCGCTTTTAATATTCCAAAAGAAAATACTTAAAAAAAGTACTGCGATGGTCACACTAATAGCAATAAGCAATACGATGATACCCATGATTATTTAATTGTATTGACTTGAATTTTAAGTTTAGTTTTTGCCGAAAGGTTTACAGCAAGTACAGAGAACCCTACTACACTAATGCTACTGATCGGCATAAGAATGGCAGCCACCAAAGGAGTAAGATTTCCGGATACGGCAATACTTAAGGTAATGGCATTATAAAAAAATGAAATAGCAAAACCTGTTTTTAAAATTGCAGATGATGACTTTGCAAGTTGAAGCATTTTGTCCAATGAAGTAATTTCTTCACCAGACAAGATCCCATCACAGGCAGGGGTAAAAACTCCGGTATCATCTGTTACCGCAATACCTACATCACTTTGCTTCAATGCACCTGCGTCATTCAAACCATCGCCAATCATCATCACCTTTTTTCCTTTCGCCTGAAGCGATTTAATATACTGAAGCTTGTCGTGTGGACTTTGATTAAACAACATCTCAACAGAATTACCAAACAGCTTTTGCATTTGATTCCTGTCTGATTCATTGTCGCCAGATAGTAACGCTGCGCATTTGTTTCCCAACCGGTTAATCATGCTCTCAATGTTAGGACGAACTGAGTTCTTAATTCTGAAATATCCTTTTACTTCATCATCAATCGCTACGAATACCTGCGATGAAATTGAATTTGTACTTCCATAAAATCCAACAAAATTTGGCGACCCGATTTTATAATTTCGTCCTTCAATCGTTCCTTCAATTCCTTTACCAGTGATTTCCTTAAAATCAGAAACGCTGTTTTTAGAATGGGATTTAATATGTTGTGTGATCAATAAACTCAAAGGATGTGTAGAATAACTGGTAAGTGTTTTAATACAATCGAAATCAGTTTCGCTTAAAGCACCCTCAAATTTTATATCCGGTTCTTTGCCGTGTGTGATGGTTCCGGTTTTGTCAAATACAATTGCATCGATTGTCACCATCCGTTCTATGGCATCAGCATTTTTCAGGTATAACTTATTTTTACCGAATACGCGGAGCATACTTCCAAATGTAAATGGTGCGGCTAGCGCTAACGCGCAAGGACACGCCACCATTAATACTGACGTTAGCACCAGCCACATATTTTTAGGATCATTAATCTGCCAGTACATTGTAGTACCTGCGGCTATCAGCAATACAGCCCATGTAAATTTCTGTGCTGCACGGTCAATGAGTTTTTGATATTTATTTTCTTCTACCTTTTTAAAGGCATCGTTGTTCCACAGACTGGTTAAATGACTTTGAGAAGTTTCCTTTTCAACAATAAGTTCAACGGGTGATCCTATAAGTCTACCCCCAGCGTAAACCAAATCAGTTTGCATTACTTTTGCCGGACGTGATTCTCCGGTAACAAAACTATAGTCGATGTATGCAAAATCACTGAGGAGCATTGCATCTGCCGGAATAATCTCCATGTTCCGAATTCGGATTTGATCGCCTCGCTTTAGTTTATAAATTATCAATGGCTTCCATCCATCCTTCATCATCACATTGACAGCCAATGGAAAATAGGCTGTAAAGTCGCGATCAAATGCCAGGCTCTTATATGTTTTATCCTGAAACCATCTACCAATTAGTAGAAAAAAAACCAGTCCGGTAAAAGAATCAAGATAGCCAGGTCCTGTAGCGGTAATAATATCATAACTGCTTCTCAAAAATAATGCAATGAGTCCGGCAGCAATGGGTAAATCAATATTGATTTGTTTTTGCTTAAAGCTTTTGAAAGCGGATTTGATATAATCGAAACCGCTAAAGAAAAATACAGGTATTGATAAGGCGAGATTAAGCCACGAGAAAACACGCATCAATTGTTCCTCTGAGTGATCGATACCCAGATATTCCGGAAAGCTAAACAGCATCACGTTGCCAAAACAAAATCCGGCAATGGCCATTTTAAGAACCAGACTATTATCTTCCTTTGGCTTTGCCTCTGCAGTACTATCTAAGGTAATCTTAGGAATATAGCCTACACTGGTGAGCAATCTGGCAATGGTACTTACCTTTATTACTTTAGGATTAAAATTAATAGAAACCGTTTTTCTGGTAAAGACCACTTCACTGTGTAAAATTCCATCGGCAATCTTTTGTAAGTTTTCCAATAACCAAATGCACGAAACACAATGTATAGAGGGGATGAAGAGTGTAACTTTTGCAAAATTTTCTGAATCAAAATCCAATACCTTTTTACGAATATCTATTTCATCCAGATAAGCATACGTCTCTTCACTGACATGCTTTAGCTGCACTCCGGGGTTTTTATCCAAATCATAATACTCACACAAATTGTTACTGCTCAGAATTTCATAAACTGTTTTGCAACCATAACAACAAAACGGCTTCGCTTCGGTCCATAGTGGTTCGTCACACGATTGCCCGCAGTGAAAACATTTCAGATCAACTTCAACTTGTGTCATGCGAAATAATTATCCGGCAGTGGTGTCATTCTTTATTGAATAAGTCCAGATAAGTCCTTTATAATGATTCGCTACTGATTCCGCGAGGCTTCCAAGAAGTAAATGGGAAACTCCTTTTCTTCCATGCGTTCCCATAGCAATCATATTCGCTTTAATGGAGTCAGAGAACAACCGGATTCCTTCTTCTGCATCAATGTGATTGTAGATGTCTATTGTAAAATTTTTAAACATAAACCGTTTCGCAAAATCTTCCAATCGCTTTAAGGTTACGGTATCATTGGTGAAATTAGCCGGAGTGTTTACCCAAACGATATGAAGTGTAGCCTTAAAGAAATGCTGAAGAGCCTTTACGTTCATAACCAAATCCTCCTGATTTTCAGTATCCAATGTGTTTGGAAATACAATATGCTTAATAGAGCCTTTATAATAGTCTTTGAGTATTAGCACTGGAATTTTTGAATTGCGAATTATCTTCTCTGCATTTGATCCAATGAAGTATTCTCTCATTCCATTTGCACCATGAGAACCCATAATGATTAAATCAACTTTATTCTTCTTGGCATAGGTATTAATAATTTGTGTAGGAGATCCAAATTCCACTTTTGTAATTACCTTGATTTTTTCCTTGCCGTACTTGGCTGTGAGTTTATTGAATTCTGAAATACTCCTTTCTCTAAGGTCTTTCAGGAGTTGGGCTTCAAATGAAAGTACAGGCATTATCATTGAGTCATGTAACACCGGTAGCTCTACTACATTTAAAAGGTGAACAATACCTTTAGACATTTCAGCAATATCTAAGGCAAACCGAAAAGCATTGATCGCTGGTTTCGAAAAATCGCAGGGTACGAGTATTGTTTTCATGACGCTGTTGTTTATGATCAAAAGTAATTTGAGAGGCCACAAACTACGTTGACAGCAATCATATCAAAGACTGACTTTTATCAGTTTATGCTTTTGCAGGAATGGAAATCCAGAATGAGAACAAACTAAGACTGCATAAACCCGATGTTTTGGTTTTGTATAAACAAATTTGTTGGAGCTTTTAAAACTATAAGCTCTTCAGGAACACAAGGCTTTGTGGAATTTGTTCGAGCGGATGCGAAGATTCATCTTCAATGAAGAAATGTTTCACACCAACCTTTTTTGCTTCTTTCATAATATCCGCAATCCCAACATCACCAGTTCCCAATACTACATTGGTTTCATCAGCAGCATTTCCATTTTGATTTCCTTCGGTGCCGTGCTTACGGTCCTTCAGGTGCATCAACAAAAACCGATTGGGATATTTTTTAAGCAAAGCCACAGGATCCTGCCCCGGATGTTTGATCCAGAATACATCCATTTCAAAATTGACATAACGTGGATCCATATTGGCAACCATGTAATCAAATAAGGTTCCGTTTTCATAGGGTCTGAATTCATAACCGTGTGGATGATAACAAAGTGATAATCCACTCCTTGCTAATATTTTCCCCGCTTCATTAAAAACAAGAACAGCTTTCTTTACATCCTCAATGGTAAACTCATTACCATTGTGTGGAATCCATGCGCACATAACATACTTGGCTCCGAAGGAGCGAGCCTCATCAGCCACAAATTGAGGATTGTTTGCCAGCCTGTCGAAGTCAGCACCAAAGCTTACCATCGAAAGTCCGTTTTGAGCTAACAACTTAATGTATTCCTGAAACGACAGTCCGTAAGTATCACCACCCTCAATTTGCGTGATCCCCATTTCTTTCACCTTCGCCATTGTGCCAGGAACATCTTTAGCAAATTGATCGCGCAAGCTATAGAGTTGGAGTCCGATTTCCTGCGCTTGTGTGGGCATGTAAAACATTGAAACCAGAATTGCCAAAATAATAATGCGCTTGCGCGGAATAGAGACAGAGAGCATAGTGTCTTTGGTTTGAGCAGTGAAATTATAAAAACTAAGAGAAGAAACAAGGTGTACTTGTACTCACAAAAAATGCAACTGAAAATGCACCGATTTGAACTGAGCATAAGCCCCTTATCGAAAAAGGCATGATTGAGTTGTGTTAACCTTCTTACCCGAGATTAAAAAATATTTTACTCAACATCAAACTTTAATCCCGACATTTGCATCTACACTCAGGTACGATAATTCAAAAGTTAGCTATTAACTAAATCGTTGGGAAATGAAGATTACTTTGTCAAAATTTTAAACAAACACCTTAAAAACCAAACCTTAACGTTTTATGAAAAAATTAATCATTGTGCTAATCATGCTGTTTACCTCAGCATCTACCTATGCTCAATTCAATAAAGGCAGAAAGTTGATTGGCGGTAAGGTCAGCTTTAGTACCAGTCCGGATTCAGATTATAAATCAACCTATTTCGAACTGACTCCTCAATTTGGCTATTTTATTGCAAACAATTTGGCAGTTGGCGCAGGTGTAAACTATTATCGACAAAATAATTCAGATAGTTATTTAAGTACCTCACTACAAATTGAACCCTTTGTTCGATACTATTTTAAACCCGGAATATTCGTTCAGGGAAGTTATGGATTAGGCCCTGGCAAGGTTAGGACTAACTTTCCAACGAATACTGGCCAATCAACTAGCGAACGCTTATATAATGTTTCCAGTTGGGTGGGGTCAGTTGGATATGCTCTATTTTTGAATGATCATGTTGCTATTGAACCCTTGCTTGGTTACAAATGGAGAACAGTGAATTACAAAGCTACTGACTCAAATCCTTCAGAAAAAAATTCTAGCTCATCGCTGTATTTTCAGGTTGGATTACAGGTTTACTTGGGCAAGAGGAATTAATATGTTAAATAAAAAGTAACTCGTTATTTATTTTAAGGATATTACCTGTAATGTAAAGATTTGCGGAATAATGATGTTCCATATATTCTGAGTCAGTCCCCACAGGTACCCAATAACGCACTTATTGAAAACAAAAAAGCATCACCTTTCGGTGATGCTTTTTGAGGTTTATGGGTTTGGTTATTTATTTCGATGATACCAATAAAGGTGTGTTGGTAACAATGGTAATCAAATCATCATCATTTACGCTGCGTTTCTCATCAGCAACAACAAGGAAGTTTTCATAGAGTTGATCCAACTCTGATTTGTTTGGTTGATAACCCAATAATTCTAAACGATGTTTCAATGCCGCACGGCCGCTGCGCGCGGTTAACAAAATTGAGGACGTTGAAACGCCAACATCTGCCGGATTAATAATTTCATAGTTCTCTGAGTTCTTCAAGAAACCATCTTGATGAATTCCTGATGAGTGAGCAAATGCATTCGCGCCAACAATTGCTTTATTCGGTTGCACAGGCATGCGCATCATATCAGAAACCATTGAACTTAATGCGTACAATTTCTCCGATTTAATATTAGTATGGAGACCCAAGTCTTTATGGGTTCTCAAGATCATAGCAACTTCTTCAAGTGAAGTGTTTCCAGCACGTTCACCAATACCGTTAATGGTAACTTCAGCTTGTCCTGCACCAGCAATTAAACCAGCAATGGTATTTGCCGTTGCTAATCCCAAGTCATTGTGACAATGAACAGAGATCGTTGCCTTATCAATATTCTTTACATTATCGAATAAATATTGAATGCGTTTACCATATAAATGTGGTAAGCAATACCCTGTTGTATCCGGAATGTTTACAACATCTGCACCTGCACCAATAACAGCTTCCACCATTTGTGCAAGGAAAGCCAGGTCAGCACGACCCGCATCTTCCGCAAAAAATTCTACCTCTACACCTTTTGCCTTCGCATATTGAACAGCCCACACTGCTTGCTCTAAAACCTTCTCACGTGTGGTGTTGAATTTGTGCTTGATGTGAATATCAGATGAACCAATACCGGTATGTATTCTACCGCGCTTTGCACGAAGTAGTGCTTCACCAGCAACATCAATATCTTCTTTGCGGGAGCGAGTTAAGGCACATACGCCAACTTTTACTGCTTTCGAAAGTTCGACAACAGAAAGAAAATCACCAGGACTGGATATCGGAAATCCAGCTTCGATAACATCAACA
>DAIQPD010000278.1:0-4309 GCA_036787535.1 Chryseolinea sp. | reverse complement strand
TGCAGATTGCTATTATGTAAGCAAGCAATATGATGAAGCACTTGCACAGTACAACCGATCAAAAGCAATGGGTTCATCTGATAACGATTATGTGTTATTGCAATCGGGTATGATCTATGGTATTCAACGAAAGTATAATGAAGCCAGAAATCAATTTACGGAGTTAATAAAGAACTATACGAAATCTCAATATCGGGCAGAAGCCATGTACCAACGTGGACAGTTTGAAATTGAACAAGGTAATTATCAGGCGGCCATCGATGCATTCACCCAATTGATCCGCGAAGGCGGAAACACAAAGTTCTTACCATACGCTTTTATCAGACGTGGAGCTTCTGCCTTCAATCTGAAACAGTAAAAAAACGGTGGCCGATTATCAGGCGGTCATTCAGCAATTCCCTAATCATCCGGCAGCACAAGAAGCACTATTACCTTTACAAGAAGCGCTTGGCCTTGCCGGACGTTCGGGTGAGTTTGATAAATCAATGGACATAATCAGAAAAGCCAACCCGACAAACCCAGGCTTAGAGGGACTTGAATATGAAACTGCAAAGAATGTTTATTTCGATCAGCAATATCAAAAAGCAATTGTCAGCTTGAATAATTTCTTAACTACTTATCCGCAGACAACCAAAGCGCAAGAAGCAAGGTATTATCTGGCCGAATCACATTATCGCTTGCGCGACTATGAAAAGGCGTTAGCTCTCTATAATGAGTTGGCAAACGACAATACCTTTTCGATGGGAAGTAAAGTTGTATCGCGCATCGCGGAGATCGAATTCAAAACCGGTAAGTATAAAGAGGGGATAGTTTCATTCCATAAGTTAGAGAAGCTGGCCACCAATAAGAAAGATCAGTATAATGCATGGTCGGGTTTAATGGAGACACACTTCCTGCTTGCGCAATATGATTCTGCGGATGTATATGCTCGTATCATATTGGAAAAAGGTAACATCAATGCGGGCGCACAAAACAAAGCATCGTTGTACTTGGGTAAGACAGCCATGGCAAGGGGAGATTACGAAACAGCCAAGGATGAATTTCTAAATACCTTAAATGCCGCACGCGATGAATATGGGGCAGAAGCAAAGTATTCGTTGGCTCAAATCTTTGCTGCGAAGAAAGAATATAAGCAGAGCAACGAAACCTTGATGAGTCTGAATACCGATTTTGCAGCCTACGAATCCTGGGTAGGTAAATCCTATTTATTACTGGCCGATAACTTTATGGCCATGGATGATATCTTCCAGACGAGAGCAACATTGCAGTCGCTTATCGATAATTTTCCTTTACAAGCTGTAAAGGATGAAGCCAAAAGAAAAATGCAGTTGCTTGATCAACAACAATTGGATAAGCAGCCGAAAGTAGAAACAGACACAACCGAAACTAATCGTTAATTATTTTTTTTGCGATGAGACTTATAAAATACATGTACATCAACAATACATCTCTCCGGAATCACCCCTGGTTATTCCTAATGGCATCCGCATTCTTTATCGTTTGCCTTTCGGCTGATGGCTTCGCGCAAGATCAAAAATGGGGAGAGGATGGGAAACTTGAAACTGTAGTGGTTGAAATTGTGAAGGAGCGAGAAATTACCTTACCGAAAGCAAATCGTAATTTTGAAAAGATTGCTCCGCGTCCAACTGAGCCAATCAAGCCACCCATTACCTATGATTTTCAATCGTTTAATTTTCAGGCTCCGCAAATCAATCCATTGGTAAAGCCATTGAAGTTGAAGGCCGAAAGTCCATCAAATGTATATGGAGGATATGTCCGTGCTGGCTTTGGAAACTATGTATCTCCACTTCTGGAAGCGTACCTTAATTCAACCCGAGATAAAAATAAGTTAATAGGAGCACATGTTTACCATAACAGTTCTGATAAGGGTCCGGTAGATGGAAAGAATTCTGGAGGTGGATCAACTGGTATCTTACTCTATGGAAAATCATTTAGTGATGTTATTGCCATTTCAGGTAATGTAGGGTTCTCAAACCGATCGACTCATTTTTATGGATATGTTCCGGGTACCGATGTTGATCCTAAATCAATCAAGCAATCGTATAACCTCTTTAAACTTTCCGGTACTTTAGAGAATACCAAGAATTCAGATTTCAAATATCAACTGGGTGCAGGCTTCAGTTATCTGGCCGATAAGTATGATGCACGCGAAACGGAAGTCGATCTGGGTTTTAAATCTTCGTACGATTTGAAGAATGAAGCGCAGATTAACATCAAAGCAGACTATATCATTATTAGCCGCAAAGATTCGGAAGTAGAAGCAAAGCCGCGTAATCTTTTTATTGTGACGCCAAATTATGCATTCACCATAATTGAAAACTTAAAAATGAGTGTTGGGTTTGTTGCGGCATATGAGAACGACACCATCGATTCTAAAAGCCTGCATCTCTATCCGGATGTAAAAGCATCGTACCCCATCAATCCATCGTTAGATGTTGTGGCATCGTTAACAGGAGGTATCGAGAAGGTATCGCTGCAATCTTTATCAAATGAAAACTTGTGGTTGAACTCCAGTATTCCAATCTATCACACCAATAAGGTATTTGATTTTAGTGTTGGGTTGAATGCACGCATTGGTAATAAAGTAGCAGCATACACCGGATTGTCTCTTGCCAATTTAAAGAATTGGTATTTTTATCAGAACGCAGAAGAGGATCAGGCCAAGTTTGATATTAATTATGAGAAGGATGGCATTATGCGGTCGAACATTTATGCAGCCTTAAGTTACGCACAATCTGAAGCGGCCAAGTTTATGGTGCGCGGAGATTATTATGGATACAGTTCAGCTTCCGTTTTGCATCGACCAACGTATAAGCTTACGGCCAGCGGATCCTACAACCTATATCAGAAATTTATCTTCAGTGCCGATCTCATTGCTCAGGGTGGGATGAAGGCATTTGATCCTGTTACAGATAAAACGACTAAACTGAACGGAGCGTTTGATCTGAATTTCAAAACCGAATATTTGTTCTCGGAGAGCTTCTCCGCTTTTGTACAACTGAACAATATAGTAGGAAACAAGTATCCATTATTTCTGAACTATCCTGTGCGAGGTTTTCAATTAATGGCAGGAATTACCTGGAGCTTCTGAAGATGGTAATCGGTGATCGGTATTCCGTAATCAGTAACGATCACTGAATACTGATTACTGATTACTGTCCTTTTCAAGAATGCTTGTATGCGTGAAATTTTCGCTTAAATTTGTATAATTACCCTGTTCCTTACACTTTAAAAACCAGAACATGGCCCGGAAAAAAAAGCAAACTGAAGAAGAAATCGAGAATCTTAAGAATACCACCAACGAGTCTGATGATACTTTTGGTCTTCCCGAAATTGAATACGAGCCGCTGAAGCGTGATGAACCTGTGGTGGAAGAGCCCGTAGTGGAGGAGACTAAGGTTGTTGAAGAAGAAAGTCGTTCTTATTATCAAGAGACAGAAACTACTGTCGCTGAGGAGGAAGAGCAGTATGTTCCGCATTATATGCAAGAAGAGGAACCAAGTAAGACACCCATGATATTGGGTATTCTGGCTGGAGTTGTTTTAGTGGCAGCGGCAGTTTGGTTCTTTGCATTTTATCAGCCTCAGATAAAGGCAGAGGAGGAAAGAGAAAGAGCTGCGGCTCAAATTCAATTGGAAAAAGCAAATAAGCTGGCGGAAGAAAAACGCATTGCGGATCAGCTAATTCAGGATGCGGAAAAAAGAGTGGCTGATTCTCTTGCAGCAATTGCCAATCCTTCAATTGGATCAATCGAAACACTAAGTGAACGATCTGGTCGTTACTATGTTGTGGTATCCAGTGCGATTGATGATGATCTTATAATGGACTATGCAACAGATTTAAGTAAGAAGGGTGTAAGCAGTAAAATCATTCCTCCTTTTGGTAAGACTAAATTCTATAGAATAGCCATTGATGTAGCCGACACCTACGCTGATGCTCAAGCCAATGCTGATAGCAAGAAGGGTGGGGATTTTGGTAACGATGTCTGGGTCGTGAAGTATTGATACTGAGTTAACAGGTATTCTATAAAAGTGAATTGTCTTTAAGTAACAATTCACTTTTATAGAATAACCTTTAGCGGATAACCTCTCCCGGAGCGGATTTTTTAAACTGGAATACTTTAATTTCTTTTCATGATCTTACTACAAATTATTAATGATACTGTGACGGGCACTGATCCGGCAACAGATCAGGAGTCTCTTTCTATTATCGGTCTTGCAATAAAGGGCGGTTTTATGATGATACCCATTGCGATACTTTGGGTCATTGCTATTTACTTATTTATTGA
>DAIQPD010000067.1:0-20834 GCA_036787535.1 Chryseolinea sp. | reverse complement strand
CTTCGATGGTGGGTTTATCGAAGAATAATAGTGTTGATGCGTTCTTTATGCCCGGATCAACTAAATCTTTCAACTTCAAAGCCGTAGTTGATTTCTACGGTCCTGCGGAATTGATTTTGTTTCCCGGAGCTAATGATGAAAAATCACCCGAAGGTTTATTGATTGGTGCAGCGCCACTTGCCCGGCCTGATTTAGCGAAAGCAGCAAGTCCTGTTACCTATGTTGATAAAAATGATCCTCCCTTCCTGATTATTCATGGTGAAAAAGATGACCTCGTTTCAACAAAGCAATCGCAATTACTGAGTGCATGGTTAACAGTGGCGGGCGTTCAAAATGAACTGATCATTGTAAAAGATGCACCGCACTTCGGTGTGATGTTCGATGCGGATGATATTCGAAGTAAAGTGATGGATTTTCTGAAGAGTAAATTGAATTGAGAAGTCGGTTGTCGATTTTCTTAACATAAGCACAACGAATAATGACACTTGAATTAATTCCTATTGAAGACATTCATCCTCATTATTCTCCGCCTGCGGATTCTTCTATAACAGACTTGAATGTATTTGAATTTCGTAACCCATTTTAAAACCTATCTCAGTATATTTAATATCGAATAGGTAATCACCTTAAATAATTAAAGTATGGCAGTCATCAACCTGAATGTAAACGGAAAAAAGCAAACAGTAGACATTGATCCGAAAACGCCAATGCTCTGGGTATTGCGCGAACACTTAAACTTAGTGGGCACTAAGTATGGATGTGGCATTGCGCAATGTGGAGCCTGCACCATACATCTTAATGGTACTGCAGTTCGTTCATGTCAGTTACCTGCTTCTGTTGCTGCGAACAAAGAAATTACAACCATCGAAGGACTTTCTGAGAATGGAGATCATCCTGTGCAAAAAGCATGGCTTGAGCATGATGTCGCGCAGTGCGGTTATTGCCAGACCGGACAGATCATGTCTGCCGCAGCATTGTTAAAAACAAATCCAAATCCGACTGATGCACAAATTGAGGCAGGGATGTCTGGCAACATTTGCCGGTGTGGTACTTATTTGCGCATAAAAGATGCTATCAAATCTGCGTCTGCACAAAAATAAAATCGATCACATTATCATCATTAAAAGAATTGAAAATGGAAAAGATTAAAACCTCACTCAGCAGACGATCATTTTTGAAATCGTCCATGCTTGCCAGCGGTGGCCTCATGATTAGTTTTAGCGGATTGGCTAAATCCATATCCGATGGTAATATCAATCCATCAAATCTTGCGGAAGAATGGAACGAGCTAACCGGTTATATCAAAATTACTTCGGATAATATTATCAAGATATTCAATCCTAATCCGGAGTTTGGACAAAATGTGATGACTTCACTCCCCATGATTGTGGCGGAAGAATTGGATGTCGATTGGAAAAAAGTAATAGTAGAAATGGGGCCGCACGACAATGCGAAATTAGGACCCCAATTTACCGGAGGAAGTAATTCAGTCAGGATGTATTGGAAACCTCTCCGTGAGGCAGGCGCGGCTGCTCGTCAAATGTTGAGAGATGCTGCAGCACAAACCTGGAGCGTACCCGTGGAAGAAGTGACAACAAAAGCCGGCATGCTCTATCATGAAAAAAGTGGAAAGACAGGAAAGTATGGTGACTTTGCATCAAAGGCTGCGGCCAATCCGATACCCAAAGATGTTAAGCTAAAGGATATAAAGAGTTTTAACGTTGTAGGAAACTCGAGCAAGAATGTAGAAGGTTTGAAAATTGTAACAGGCAAACCTCTTTTTGCATTAGACCACAAGTATGAAGGAATGCTGATTGCCATGATTGAACATCCACCAGCATTTGGCAAGAAACTTAAATCGTTTGATGCATCTGAAACCTTGAAGATGCCCGGAATCAAAGATGTGTTTACGCTAAAATTGTATGAAGATGGTTTTGAACAAGCAGGTTTTGATACTCGTACATTTAATGACTTGCTCGTAGTGGTAGGCAAGACTACCTGGGAAGTTATGAATGCTCGTAAAAAACTAAAAGTAGTATGGGAACAGATCAGTGAAACAAAAGAGACTGTTGCAGGTTTTCGTGGTAAAACCGAAGTCGTTATTCCAGCGGAACTTGAGACAACCAGTACGCAGTATCAAAAAATGGCTGACTACGCAAAGAAGCCTGCACAGGAATTACGAAAAGACGGTGACCCCGAAGCGGCATTCGCTAAAGCCACACAGATTTTAGAACGCACCTACACAGCGCCTTTTTTAGCACACAACTGCATGGAGCCTATGAATTTCTTCGCGCACGTTACCGATGAACAAGCTTTGTTGGTAGGACCTCATCAGGCACCGGGTTGGATTGAACCTACACTGTCGAAAATTTTAAATCTACCTCCCGACAAAATAGAAATTCAAATCACCAGAATGGGCGGAGGCTTTGGCCTCAGAGCATATGGACACTACATGACAGAAGCTGCGCTTATCTCCAGAAAAGTAAAGGCTCCCGTTAAACTTGTTTATAGTCGTGAAGATGACATGACGTATGGCATTTATCGCCCCATGTATACAGCTACCTATCGTGCGGCATTGGATGCGAATAAAAATGTCATTGCCTTCCATGTAAAGGGTGGCGGAATACCGGAACATCCTGTTCATGCTAACCGGTTTCCGGCTGGCGCAATTGATAACTACCTCGCTGAAGGCTGGGCAATACCATCGAATATAACAATCGGAGCATTCCGCGCACCGCGATCAAATTTCAATGCAGCAGCGGAGCAATCTTTTCTGGATGAGTTAGCTGAAATGGCAGGTAAGGATCCGATCGATTTCAGACTGGAACTTTTAAAGCGTGCGAAAGAAAATCCTGTAGGTAAAAATAATGACTACGATGCTGATCGGTACGCAGGCGTATTAACGTTGCTGAAAGAAAAATCCGGATGGAATAATTCTGAAAATAAAAAATACAGTCGCGGAGTCGCTGCTTATTTCTGTCACAATTCATATGCAGCTCATGTTGTAGATGTAGTGACGAAAGATGGCCAACCCTATGTTGAACGCGTCTTTAGTGCTGTTGATTGTGGTGTGGTGATAAATCCGGATGCCGCTGTTAATATGGTACAAGGTGCGATAGTAGATGGAATTGGAAATGCTTTCTATGGCGGGTTGACACATAAAGAGGGTGTCTCAGATCAGAACAATTTCAATCGCTACAGAATGATCCGACTCAAAGAAGCACCAAAGAAAATTGATGTGAGTTTTGTGAAGAGTGATGTTGATCCAACGGGTTTGGGTGAACCACCCTTTCCACCCGTGTTTGCAGCAGTGGCTAATGCATTATATAAAAATACTGGCAAACGGTTCTATGATCAACCCTTTGGAAAGCACATTGAATTGAATCGTCAGAAAATGTAGCAAAACAAATGAGTCTGATCTTCTGCCTCAAAGTGGACTTGACGACTTATATCAAAGTAAATATTTTCCCATCCGAGTGTCCTTCACCGACTGTAAATCGTTTTCAAATTTACGGTGGTGAAGGAACATCAACATTGGCAACAAATTTATGTTAGTACCTTTTGGATAATAATAAAGGGCATCTCTAAAAACTGCATATTTCTTCTCCAACCGGAGAATGCCTGTCCCGATTTTAGCGGGAGGAAGGGATGAGACTAATAAAAAAAAGTTTTTAGAGATGCCCTTAACATTTAGTTAAAAGCAACAAAATGAAAATCAATATTACCAATGTCTATTCGATTCAGATTGTGGCGATCACAATACTGTTACTTTCTTTCGGAAATGTAGCTGGGCAAGAAAACAAACAAATGGTTCGACTGGCAAAACTGGTAATTGATTCAACACAGCTAGAGGCCTATAACATTTTTCTAAAAGAGGAAATCGAAGCATCCATAAAACTTGAAAAGGGTGTTTTAACTTTATATGCCGTGGCAGAAAAATCTAAGCCAACACACATCACCATTTTAGAAATATATGCCAGCACGGAAGCGTATAAAGCACATACTCAAACTCCACATTTTTTAAAATACAAAAATGGTACAAAAGATATGGTGAAGTGGCTTGAACTTGTTGAAGTTGATCCGTTGATAAAGGATATGAAAATAAAATGATTTTAATTTGATGTTAAAGATAAACGTAATGACCCATTAAAAGACTTCCATCAGCAGATGGGTCACCCTACCTTCCATCCCATGTTCGGAGCACTTGCCAATGCTTTGTATAAAGCAAAAGAAAAACGATTTTACGAACAGTCTTTTGGGAAGCAATTGGGAAATGTAACTCATATTATGTGATTTCATTCCTTGGTCTGTAACGACATCGATCAAAGATTAGAGGATCTATGTATCTTATACCTCCGAAATCAATAGATACTTATGCAACGAGCAAATTCACCAACCAAATTGCAAAATACCCTGAGAATTATTCTAGGATCTTTCATGGTATTGGCCGGGATTGCACATCTCACTTTTGCACGAGGAGAATTTCAAGCTCAGGTACCCAATTGGATACCGCTTGGTAAAGATCTTGTTGTCATCCTATCCGGTATTGTTGAAATAGGATTTGGATTAGCGATGATCTTTTGGAAAAAAGAAAGAATCAAAGTTGGCATTGCACTCGCAGTATTTTACATTCTGATTTTCCCAGGCAATATTGCTCAATACCTTAACCATACCGATGCCTTTGGATTGGACAGTGATCAGGCCAGATTAATCCGGTTATTTTTTCAACCCATATTGATATTGTGGGCATTGTGGTCTACTGGTGCTCTTCGTAAGATTCTCAGAAAGTAGAAAGTAATTACCGAGCTTGATGAAGACCTGATCAGAAAATACATGTCATTGATTGACATCGAAGAATTCAAAGTCCGGGAAAAATTATTATAAGGAGATAGCTCCGAATTATACTAATTAGTTAACTCCATCCTGATAGTTTTTCCAAACATCAGCAAAGTACCAAGCTCTTCTCTGCCCTAACTAATATTCCCTACCCTCTAGAGGGTAGTCCCCTTACCTTAATGAGGGTGTTTTTCGTGATTACCCCTATTTTCTTTTTTCTTCATCATGAACTTTTGAAGTTTTTGAGCACCTTTGCGCCTCTTAGAATTAGTCTAAATAAGCGCTTAAAACATTAAAATATGCTCAAAATCAATAGAAATTCTCTCTTTACTCTGTTAGCCTCTTTTTCAATACTAGCCGCTTGTTCTGATGACGATAGCCCCACAGGCCTCCGTCCGAAAATGGAGTACACCAGCCTGAATGATGAAAAGGCTTACTCAGTCCAGTTCCTGGATGTCACTGGTCTTACTACTGTCGATTCAACCGAAGGCAATACATATCATAAAATGTTTCAGGCACACAATTATTACTCAAGTTCCTCAACCAGTGCGAATGCGGAGATTGATGCGGTTAAACTGAACAATTTGTTTTCAAATAGCGGAAATCCTTTTGTTGATATTTCTACATCTACGATTTCTGTAAACGGTGCTACCTTAAATGCATCAGGGTTAAACTTGCGTGATATAACAGCTTCATCACTAACCGATGGAAGTGATGTAATTGAGAAAATTGAAAGTCACTTCGATAAACTTGCAGATGCCAGTCTTTCAATTGGAGAAGTCGCAGAAGCAGGTCAGGCAGGAAAGCTTGGAAACTACCTGGTAGATGAACGTGGTATTGAACATATTCAGATCATACAGAAATCTTTGATTGGTGCCCTTGAATTGGATTACATAGGCAACGTACTTCTTTCAGAAGGTCTCGATGCGGACAACTCAAAAGTAGTGACCGGAAAAAACTATACAGCCCTCGAACACAACTGGGATGTAGCCTACAGCCTTCTCACGTTGAATCCGGTTTATCTTGCTGGATCAACAGATGCTACAAGGGGTACAACTGAGTTTGGTCTTGGGGCTTATACCTGGGAATATAACAAAGCTAACTACGCCAATATGTTTGCCGCTTTCTTAAAAGGAAGAGCGGCCATCGTAAACAACGATAAAGCAGAACTTGAAAAACAGGCTTTGTTCATTCGGACACAATTTGAAATTGCGCTTGCTAAAGCGGCACTTGGCTACCTTGATAAATGGAAGACCGGTACAACGGATGCAGCACGTGCTCATGCCATTGGAGAAGGTCTTGGATTTATTTATTCATTGCGCTTTGCTACTGTTCATACCGTAGACGCAACTTTTTCAGATGAATTAATGGATGATTTGATAGGCTCAGAGAATGGATTCTGGGATCTGACGGCTGATAAAATCAATGCAGCTTCGGATGCGATAAATGATAAATTTGATTTTTAGAAAAGAAGAAACTAATAAATTTAAGTACGATGGATTGATGGCTAAAGCTGTCAATCCATTTTATTGTTTTTAACAAAGTGTTTTATGATCATGAAGAAGGTAAGAATTGTGTGGATTGCTACGGTCTTTCTTTTAGGATGTAGTGGTGGTGACCCGAAGCCAGAAGTTTCTGAAGGGGATTTGGATCGGCAGGTCATGTTAACCCATTGGGCAGATAATATTATCATTCCTTCTTACAATACGTTTAAAATATTGCTGGATGACATGATTCAAAAATCTGAAGCATTCGCTGACGCACCTGATGAAGATGCATTGATTGCATTTCGCCATGCATGGGAGGCGGCATACATCGGATGGCAAAAGGTAGAATTGTTTGAGACAGGTCCTGCAGACCGTTATACCATTCGTAATTTCTTTAATATCTATCCAACAAGTGTTGCTGGCATTCTTGCAAACATCAACAGTGGTAGTGCCAACATGAAAACACCAGCGTCCTACGCAAACCAGGGATTTCCTGCACTTGACTATTTACTGAACGGTGTGGCGGATACTGATGAAGGTATCGTTGCATACTACTCCACCGAGCCCGATGCAGAAAAACGATTGGCATACATAAAGCGAATTACAGATCGCATGGATGAACTCTTAACTAAAGTGATCACGGAATGGCCAACGTATCGTGCAATGTTTATCAGTAAGACTGGTCTTGACATTGGCTCACCCATGGGACTAACTGTAAATGCTTATGTGTTAAACTATGAGCGATACATTCGTTCAGGAAAATTTGGAATACCTTCTGGCGCGATGACCATCAGTGGTGAAACAAAGTATCCTGATAAAGTTGAAGCATTCTACAAAAGAGATATTTCTAAAGTCCTTGCAACAGTAGCCCATCAGGCATCGATTGATTTCTTTAATGGTAAGGATGTAGTAACAGGATTGGAAGGGCCTTCCCTTAAAAGTTACCTCGATGGACTTGATGCAAAAGATACCAGTACTAACACATTGCTTTCTACAATCATCAATGAACAATTCAATGCAGCTAATGCAAAGCTTGACTTGTTACCAGACAACTTGCATGATGCCGTTGAGTCTGATAACGAATCTATGCTAGCTGTATTTGCCGAAATGCAAAAAGAAGTGCGCTTGCTGAAAGTTGATATGACTTCCGCTATGAGCATTACCATTACCTATACCGATAATGATGGCGACTAATTCAAAGATGATTTAGTCATGAATGAATATTTCAATAAGACCGTCTCGGCAGCTCCATTAGCAATCCTTCGCGTGGTGTTGGGAACATTGCTGCTCGTTGGAATTATTCGGTTCTGGATGAAAGGCTGGATCGAAGAGTTGTATATCAAACCAATGTATTTTTTCTCGTTCTATGGTTTTGAGTTTGTAAAACCATTGGGCAACTACACGTACATCATCTTCCTTATCTGCGCGATTGCATGCCTGCTTGTCATGCTGGGATTATTTTATCGTGTTGCCATCACCACTCTTTTCTTAAGCTTCACATACATTGAACTGATGGATAAGAGCACCTACCTTAACCATTATTATTTTATCAGCATGGTGTGTCTCCTCATGATTTTCCTCCCGTCACACGCTACTTTTTCGCTCGATGCTAAAAGAGATAAAACCCTTGCAAGCAAAGAAGTTCCCAGATGGAGCATAGATGTGATAAAATTGTTTGTGTGTATGGTCTACGTTTTTGCAGGTCTTGCAAAGATAAATAGTGACTGGCTTCTGCATGCTCAGCCACTGCGAATCTGGCTACCGGCCAAGAATGATCTTCCTGTGATTGGTTTCCTTTTCAATAAGGTATGGGTAGCGTTTGCATTTTGTTGGATAGGATGCTTGTACGATTTGTGTGTTCCTTTTTTGTTACTGAACAGAAAAACCAGACTTGTTGGATTTAGTGCCGTTGTAATCTTTCACACCTTCACCGCCATCCTGTTTCCTATCGGGATGTTCCCTTATATTATGATCGGCATTTCACTGATCTTTTTTTCAAGTGAATTTCATGAGCAATTAATCGGAAAATTAAAATCGCTTTTTGAGCGTGATCGATCCTTTGAATCGTCTGAGAAAATATATGTATACCCCCAGGCAGCCAAACCATTTTTAATGGGTTTCTTTGCGATCTTCTTTTTTATTCAGGTAATCCTTCCCATGCGATATTTACTTTATCCAGATGAATTGTTTTGGACGGAAGAAGGCTACCGTTTTTCCTGGCGTGTGATGCTGATGGAGAAGGCTGGCTATACCGAGTTTGTAGTAAAAGATGAAGAAGGGAATAAAATTAATGTTAACAATAAAGAATTTCTTATACCACTTCAAGAGAAGATGATGGCAACTCAACCGGATATGATTCTTCAATATGCTCACATGCTTCGCGATCATTACCTCCAACATGGAATTAAAGAACCACAGGTGTATGTTGATTCCTATGTTGCCTTGAATGGCCGACTTGGAAAATTACTTATTGATCCTACCGTTAACCTTTCAAAAGAAACGGAATCATTCCGTCACAAAAACTGGATACTACCCTCCCCTCATGAGATCAGCGGTCTGTAGTTTACTTATCTTCGTTTTTGCGATTGGCATTACGAAAGCACAACATCGCCTTTCAGGGAAAGTGATCTCGGCAAAAGATAGCACGGTTTTGCGCGATTGTGCTGTGATGCTTAATGGTGGAAAAAAATCTGCAGTTACCGATTCGCAAGGAAGGTTTGTATTCGAAGACCTTGCGAATGGGACATACGCACTTGATGTAATTGAACCAGATCATTTGCATAAACATCTTGATGTAATAATCTCAGGAGGAAACAATCGTGTTGTCGTGGTAATGGAAGTTCATGATCGGATACTTGATGAAGTAGTCGTGAGTGATAACCAAACTACTTTTGGTTTCGGACGCATGCGGTCTGTTGAAGCTTCCGCCATTTACGAAGGCAAGAAAACAGAGGTGATCATACCCGATCAGCTGATTGCCAATCTGGCAACAAACAATGCACGGCAAGTGTACTCACGCGTTGCAGGACTTAACATCTGGGAGAATGATGGAGCCGGTTTGCAGTTGAGCATAGGTGGTCGTGGTTTAGATCCAAACAGAACATCCAATTTTAATGTTCGACAAAATGGCTACGACATCAGTGCCGATGCATTGGGTTATCCGGAAAGTTATTATACTCCACCGATAGAAGGTGTTGGCCGAATTGAGATTGTTCGCGGTGCAGCGTCACTTCAATACGGCACACAGTTCGGTGGGCTTATCAACTTTGTGATGAAGAAGCCTGTGCCTGATAAGAAGGTAGAGCTAACGGTAAGGCAAACCATGGGTTCGTTTAACTTTTACAATGGCTTTTTAAGTGCAAGCGGTACATCTCGGAAATTAAGTTATTATACATTTTATCAGCGCAAGCAGGGTGATGGGTGGCGAGCCAATTCAGATTTTGAGAACAACACTGTGTATGCCAACATCAATTATGCGTTGTCATCTAAAACG
Source organism: Chryseolinea sp. (assembly GCA_036787535.1). GTDB lineage: Bacteria > Bacteroidota > Bacteroidia > Cytophagales > Cyclobacteriaceae > Chryseolinea. The sequence continues at coordinate 11,018 of DAIQPD010000067.1, read as the reverse complement.
AAAATAGGTTTTGATGTTACGCACATGGATTACCTGGCACATCAACCCGGAGGATTGACAGATGAAATGTTTAATGCCGATCCCTGTCAGACCAATCGGGAACGAAACTGGTTCAAAGTAAACTGGAATCTTTTTGCCCTGCATTTCGATCATCGCTTCAGCCCTTCAAGCGAATTGAATATTCGCGTGTTCGGACTCTCTGCTTATCGCTACTCTGTAGGATTCAGACCCAATCGTGTTGCTACAATTGATGACAACAGCGAGCGTGACCTGATCAAAGGTGATTTTAAAAACTGGGGCATGGAAGCTCGTCACCTTACACGGTATAAACTATTTGGTAAAAACTCCGTGGCCCTTGTTGGTGCAAGGTATTATCATGGCTACAATCACAGTATGCAAGGTTTGGGAAGTACAGGAAAAGATGCTGACTTTACCTTTGTGAATCCAGACCAGTATGTTACGTATGATTATGAATTTCCAAATCGGAACGCATCGGTTTTTCTGGAGAACATTTTTTACTTGAATGATACGTGGTCGGTGACACCCGGCATTCGCTTTGAACATATCGACACAAAGTCGGATGGTTATTATGGTTTTATAACACGTGACCTTGCAGGAAATATTCTTGAAATATCACGTGTAGAAGAAAGCAGAGATAATGCACGTCAGTTTGTATTGGGTGGAGTAGGTGTCAGCTATCGCCCCACTGAACATCTGGATATGTATTCGAACATTTCGCAGAACTACCGATCCATTACCTTTAGTGACATGCGCATCTCCAACCCATCATCAGAGATTGATCAAGACCTTGAGGATGAAAGCGGCTACTCATTTGATGTTGGGATACGAAGTGAGCAAACTACCTTTTATAATTTTGATATCAGTTTTTTTTACCTCAACTATAATAACCGGATTGGTGAAGTACAGTATGCAGACGAGCTGAACCGAGTGAAGCGGTTGCGGAGTAACATCGGTCAGGCCGTGATCACCGGAATTGAGTCGTATGGTGAAGTAGATATAGTGACCATGCTCAATCCTCAGATAGAAGACTATTCGGCCACCGTTTTTGTCAATGCGGCATTTATTCATTCTAACTATCGCAAGAGTGAATTGCCTGGTGTTCAAGGTAATGAAGTAGAGTTTGTGCCTGATGTTAACCTAAAGACCGGATTGCGATTGAGTTATAAAAAAATTGGCGCCAGCTTTCAATACACGCATCTTTCCAATCAATATACAGATGCAACTAACGCAGTTGAAGGAGGCGTGTCAGCCATAGTAGGGCTGATACCTTCATACGACATCATGGATGTAGGCGTGACCTATCAGTTTAAAAAAATATTCAAACTAGAGGCAAACATTAACAACATTGCTAATCAGATGTACTTTACACGCAGGGCAACCGGTTATCCAGGCCCTGGCATCTTGCCTTCTGATGGCACAGGATTTTATCTGACCGTTCAGGCGAAATTTCCGTAGGTAAACAAGCTGTCTGCTTATTTAATAATGATCTTTCTGCTGGGGCTATCAATAATTAACATGCAGAAGACTAGGAATTAGAATTCAACGCTACCATAGGTACGAAAAAAAGAAGGCTACCATTTTATAGTAGCCTTCCTTTTTACAATCAAAATTTCAAATACTACTTCGCAGCAAAACGCTTTGCCACTTCGCTCCAGTTTACAGCATTCCAAAAGGCTGCAATGTAATCCGGTCTGCGATTTTGATAGTTAAGGTAATAGGCGTGTTCCCAAACATCAAGTCCAAGAATTGGTGTTCCTTTTACTTCAGCAATATCCATTAACGGATTGTCTTGATTCGGTGTAGAGGTAATGGCTAACTTTCCATCAGCACCAATAATTAACCAAGCCCAGCCAGAACCAAAACGTGTTGCGCCTGCAGCAGCAAATTTAGTTTTGAATTCATCAAAGCTTCCGAAAGCTGCAGCGATGGCATCAGCCAACGCACCGGTTGGTGCTCCACCTGCATTTGGACCAAGTATAGTCCAGAATAAACTGTGGTTATAATGTCCACCACCATTGTTGCGAACGGCAGCAGGATATTTTGAGATGTTCTTACATATTTCTTCAATGCTTAAGCTCTCCTCTGATTTGCCAGCAATTGCTGCATTCAGATTCGTAACATAAGCATTGTGATGTTTGCCGTGGTGAATTTCCATGGTGCGTGCATCGATGTTTGGCTCCAATGCATTGAATGCATACGGAAGCGCAGGTAATGTGAAGGCCATTGTTAATTTTTATTTATAAGGTTGAACAAACATTTTAAGATTTCAAATATACAACCATCCTGCGAGCAGGATAATTTCAAATTTCATTAAAATATCAATATTCTTTTATAGAATACAGTTTGACTGCCTAAAATGGCAAATCATCTGTTGCATTATTATCCTGCGAGAATGGTTCTTCTGTTGGTGGAGGAGGTGATCCATGTCCACCATTGCTACCTGTACTGTCTTTCTCTAACTTCCACGCACGCGCTTCGGTGTACCATCTTCCATTGTATTCACGGCTCTCCAAATCAACCGATACATTCACCATATCTCCTACCGATAAATTGTATTGATCTACCTTATCTCCCCAGGCAGAAAGACAAACCTTTTTTGGGTATTGCGCTTGTGTTTCAATTATAAACTCTTGTTTTTTCCAAGTGCCCTTTTTGCCTTGCCCTGTTGTGAGCGGTAATAGTTGAAGTACTCTTCCTTTTATTTCCATTTGTTAAAAATTTACACTGTTAATTTCTCCCGTGGTCTGTGTCTTCACAGACCACTTCTACTTTTATTTCGGTTCTGTGGGGACAGGGACACAGACCGAGAAGCAGTTCTAGATCCCGAAAGAGAATCAGAACTCCTTCTTCTACTTACGAATGCTTTTAAAAAAAGTATCCACCATTTTTTTACATTCGTCAGCCTTCACTCCTCTTACTACTTCTGTCTTTGCATGAAGCAATGGACTGCTGATCAGACTATATCCACGCTGAACATCAGACGCACCAAAAACCAATTTCTGAAGTTGCGACCAATTTAGTGCACCTGCACACATTACACAAGGTTCGAGCGTAACATACAAAGTACATTCACTTAAATATTTTGAGCCAAGGTAATTAGCGGCAGCAGTAATGGCCAGCATCTCTGCATGTGCTGTTGCGTCCGTAAGTTTTTCAGTTTGATTATGAGCACGCGCAATAATCCGATTCTGGGAAACCACCACAGCGCCAACGGGTACCTCTCCTATTTCGAGTGCCTTTGTTGCTTCCTTCAATGCTTCGCGCATGAAGTACTCGTCTGTATATAAATCCATCCCTTTTTAAAGTTAATGGTTAATGGTTAATCGTTAATAGGAATGCATTGATACCATTAACGATTAACCATTAACTGATCACTACTTAATTTTGATTGCTTTCATCATCAACCTTGCGGTCTCCTGCCACTCTGCTTTATGGCGACCCGGGCAATTGAACGAAAATACCAATGCTTTCCCTGGTTCAATGAGGTATTGAATGTAGGTATACTTAAGAACCGGACTCTGAAAACCTTCTTTCTGTTTAATGCCGTTCACACGGGATTCAAATTCAAAAAAAATAAATTTCTTCTTAGAAATTTCTTGAACACCCTCTGCAATCATTTCAACGCGATCGAACGAATTCATGATGCTGGCTCTGAAAAACTCCTGGGCAAGCTCCATATCGCTATCAGGCCATTGAGTTGCTGATACATTCACACTAAAATCCACTAAACGCTCGTCATCTGTATAAGCAGCCAAAGGAGCCCGAACCGAAGGGTAACGTTCTGTAAAGTCGAGCCCGTCCATTGGCCGCCATCCCTGTGGTATTGAGATGGTAATTCCCTCCGAAACTTTGGTTTTCACAAGCTTTGGCTTCTCTGAAGAGATAAAGATGAGCGCCAGGAGTGACAGCATAAGGGGCATCATATTTTTAATTTTTATCATATCATGTGGGTAGACAAAGTATTATTAAATTCGCGGCTAAATTAACTAAATTCAGATGTTACGAACCCATACTTGCGGTGAATTGAGATTGACGGATGCAAATAAACAAGTAACACTTGCCGGTTGGGTACAACGACAGCGCGATAAAGGTAGTGTGTTATGGATTGACTTGCGTGATCGCTATGGAATAACACAGCTGATTTTTGAAGAAGGTAAAACAGAAGCTGATCTTTTTCAAGCAGGACGGTCGGCTGGTCGCGAATATGTTATTCAGGTAGAGGGTGTTGTAACCGAACGCCTTTCAAAAAATGATAAAATCCCTACCGGGGAAATTGAATTGAAGGTAACAAAGCTGACGGTGTTGAATGCCGCTAAACTTCCTCCCTTCACTATTGAAGACGAAACCGATGGTGGCGATGATCTTCGGATGAAATATCGCTACCTTGATTTGCGCAGAACACCCGTGCGCGAAAAACTTCAGCTCCGGCATAAAATGGCGCAACAAACGCGTACATTTTTAGATGCTCAAAACTTCATTGAAGTAGAAACACCTGTACTTATCAAATCAACACCAGAAGGAGCACGCGATTTTGTTGTGCCTTCACGTGTGCATCATGGTGAATTTTATGCTTTACCCCAATCGCCCCAAACCTTCAAACAATTGTTGATGGTGTCGGGCTTTGACCGATATTATCAGATCGTAAAATGTTTTCGCGATGAAGATTTACGTGCCGACAGACAGCCGGAGTTTACACAGATCGACTGCGAGATGGCGTTCATCACGCAAGAAGATATTCTTAATACATTCGAAGGATTGATTCGTCATCTTTTCAAAAAAGTAAAAGGTATTGAATTACCTTCTGTTCCAAGAATGAAATATGACGAAGCCATGCGTCTCTATGGTTCGGATAAACCAGACACGCGTTTCGAAATGGAGTTTGTTGAGATCACAGAACTTACGAAAGGAAAAAACTTCCCTGTCTTTGAAAGTGCTGAAATCGTTGTCGGTATTGCGGCAACAGGTTGCGCTGAATATACACGCAAACAAATTGATGAGCTTACCGAATTTGTTAAGCGTCCTCAGATTGGCGCGAAAGGTTTAGTGTATGTTCAATATAAAGCAGATGGTACATTAAAATCATCCGTTGATAAATTCTATTCGCCAGAAGAATTAAAAGCATGGGCAGATAAATTCAATGCACAACCGGGTGATCTTATTTTATTGTTAGCCGGTGAAACGTACACCACTCGCAAACAATTAAATGAACTTCGTTTGTTGATGGGTGATAAACTTGGCTTACGCGATAAAAATACATTCTCTGCGCTTTGGGTTCTTGATTTTCCATTACTGGAATGGAACGAGGAAGCAAAACGCTATCACGCGATGCATCATCCGTTCACATCACCAAAACCGGAAGACATTAAATTGTTAGATACCCATCCGGGTGATGTTCGTGCGAATGCATACGACATGGTGATCAACGGAACTGAAGTAGGCGGTGGATCGATTCGTATTCACGACAAAGCAACACAGCAAATGATGTTCAGTCATTTGGGCTTTACAGAAGATGAAGCGAAAAAACAATTCGGTTTCTTAATGGAAGCCTTTGAATTTGGTGCACCTCCACACGGAGGTATTGCCTTTGGTTTCGACAGATTGTGTTCACTCTTTGGTGGGGCAGATTCCATTCGTGATTTTATTGCCTTCCCGAAAAACAATGCCGGCAGAGATGTGATGATTGATACACCTTCTACGATTTCGGAAGAGCAATTGAAAGAGTTGGGGATTAAGGTATAGATGCTAGACTATAAATGTTAGATTTAAAGCTTAGACATAAAAACAAAACAATCCATAATCTAAAGTCTAGTGTCTAATATCTAACCTCTTTCTTTAAATTATAAATAAGGCCATCCACTTTCGTGAATGGCCTTTGCCCAATAATAGCCACAACTATCTTACTTTATTGCCAACACATATCGATTCGCACATCGGTTAGACACTGTTCTCCGTATTAACGTTGGAATGTTAAAAAGATACAGCCAATTAAATAACAAAGGTTTTGAAAAAGGACTTATTCTCTGATCACGCGTCAATTTACGCAGCTTTCAGGCCTACCTATCCGGATGCGCTTTATGAGTTTATTTTTAAACATAACGCTTCAAAAACCAAAGCATGGGATTGTGCTACGGGCAACGGACAAGTAGCAAGTTACCTTGCTCATCATTTCAAAGAAGTGAAAGCATCTGATATTAGTCAGCAGCAGTTGGATACTGCTGTAAAGGCAACAAATATTTTTTATTCCATAAGTCCGGCAGAAAAGACACCGTTTCCGGATAGTGAATTTGATCTGATTACCGTTGGCCAGGCATTACATTGGTTTAGCGTTAACGATTTTTTTAATGAAGTAAAGCGAGTAGGTAAACAAGATGCTATGCTGGCCGTTTGGGGTTACACGCTATGCTCCGTTAATCCTGAAATTGATATTTTATTTTCTGATTACTACACCAACATTGTTGGGCCCTATTGGGATTCTGCCCGAAAACTAATTGAAAATGAATATCGTGATATTGAATTTCCGTTTGAAGAAATCCCTTCACCGAAATTTGAAATCCAGGTATCATGGACACTTGAACATTATGAAGGTTATCTAAGAAGCTGGTCGGCCACCCAAAAGTATATCAAAGCCAACGATACTGATCCTCTGGTTACTCTTTTAGAAAAATTAAAACTTCTTTGGAAACCCGGAACGGCCCGCTCTGCTACCTTTCCGGTTTTTCTACGTCTGTGCAAAATCACAAAGTAACAATCGGGTGCAGAGGTGATAATTAAATGAAAGGAGGCATCTTCTTTTATTTCTCCTTAATCCTACCTATCATAGCTTACCTTTTAAACCTGCTATGCGAATTGGTTTTCTCATCTCAATCGGAATCTTTATTGTTCTTGGTTTTCAACCCATAGCAACGCAGCAGGAGTTTGATGTTATTATTCGCAACGGAACAATTTATGATGGCACCGGATCAAAACCTTTCATCGGAGATGTCGGCATTCTGCAAGACACCATTGCTTTCATCGGTAATTTAAAAGATGCGCGAGGTAAAAAAGAAATTGATGCAACCGGATTAGCCGTTGCTCCAGGTTTCATCAACATGTTAAGTTGGGGAGATCAAAATCTTCTGAAAGACGGACGATCCATGAGCGATATTAAACAAGGCGTAACACTCGAAATATTTGGAGAAGGTTGGTCGCCCGGCCCAATGAAAAGAAAAACAAAAATACCTGTCGATAGTCTGTGGACAACATTGGATGGCTACTTCAATTGGCTGATGAAAAAAGGATCAACACCCAATGTTGCTTCCTTTGTTGGTCAGACTTCTGTTCGAAACTATGTAATGAATTATGAGAATAGAAAGCCGACAGAGGCTGAACTCATGCAAATGAAACATCTTGTTGATGAAGGTATGAAAGATGGCGCAATGGGTTTAGGGACATCGTTAATCTATCCACCTGCTGCGTATGCTTCAACAGAAGAACTGATCGCGCTTGCAAAGGTTGTTTCAAAATATGATGGCATGTACATTACGCACATGCGCAGTGAAGGCGATTTTATTTTAGTGGCTACAAACGAAACTCTGCGCATTGCGAAAGAAGCAAACGTCCATGCAGAGATTTATCATCTTAAAATTAACATCGCACGAAATTGGAACAAGATTGATCCGCTGCTCTTTAAAATTGATAGCGCACAAAAATCAGGAATAAAAATCACGGCCAATATGTATCCCTACATTGCGAGTGGTACAGGTCTTACATCGCGCTTACCGGCATGGGTGCAGGAAGGTGGAGCAAAAGAAATGCGTAAGCGTTTGCGCACGCCAGCCATCCGCAAAAAAGTACTGTATGAAATGGAGATGGGTATACCGTATAAAAATTCAGACCCGTCCAATGTGGTGATTATGGGATTTCGACTTGATTCACTAAATACCTTGTACAAAGGCAAACGACTTGATGAAGTAGCACGCCTGCACGGAAAAAATTCAGATGAAACAACTCTTGACCTTATCCTTCGCGATAAATCCAGAATTGAAGCGATATACTATCTTCAATCAGAAGACAATCTTAAAAAGATCATTCAATTACCATATGTCAGTTTTGGATCAGATGCTGGCACGGAAGCGGTAAGCAAAGAAAATTTAGAAGATGGAATACACCCGCGTATGTATGGAACCTTTGCACGTGTACTAGGTCAGTATGTGCGTGATCAAAAATTAGTTCCACTGGAAGAAGCCATCAGGCGATTAACCTCATTGCCCGCTTCAAACTTAAAAATAAAAAGTCGTGGAAGTTTAAAGGTTGGGCATTATGCGGACCTCGCGATTTTCGATCCGCTCACGATTCAGGATTTAGCCACCTTCGAAAAGCCAAAGCAATATGCCATCGGTATGGCGCATGTTTTTGTAAATGGAGTTCAGGTGTTAAACAACGGTGAACATACGCTTGCTAAGCCCGGGAGGGTAGTAAGAGGACCCGGTTATAGAAGCAAATGACTCCACGAATAGTACGGTAACATATTGGAATAGAAGGTTCTATTGCGTTAATCTCGATTATTTTTCGATATTTACTTTACTTTTTAAACTAATTCAACATATCCATTGATATGGAGAAGCACTTCTTAGGAGCCCTTTTCATTTTTATCTCGCTCTCTGGTTTCAGTCAAGGTGCAAAAGACCTGATTGACAAAGGAGACCGCTTATACGCAAAGAAAGACTACATACATGCTTTAGAACAATACCTCCCTGCCTGTGAAACAAAAGGAGATGATGCCATGCTCAATTTAAAGGTAGGCATGTGCTATCTCTATTCGGATACAAAATGGAAAGCATCCATTTACCTGGAGAAAGCATACCGGCTTGATCCAAAAGTTGATTTAGATATTGACTACTTCATGGGGATGGCCTATCAAAACAGCCATCAGTTTAGCAAAGCGATTGTCCACTTTGAAAACTTCAAAAAGAATAATAAAAAACTAGCGGCTACTGCCAACGATAAAATACAAGCTTGCATTATTGCTGATTCACTTTCACGTAAACCTACTCGTGTAATCATCGAAAATATTGGTGGGCCGATAAACTCAAATTTCAATGATTATTCACCGCTTATTTCGGGCGATGGCAATACTATGATTTTTACTTCAAACCGTTCTACTGACGATTATAAAATTAAAAGCGGAACCAACTTTGAAGACATCTACATTACCGAACGAAAAGGAGGTAATTGGGACGAACCCAAAAAAATCAGTCCGAATATAAATATCAAATTTAATGATGCCGCTGCTTCTCTTTCTGCTGATGGAAATACATTGCTTCTGTATTATGAAGATGGCGGTGGTGATATATACATTTCAACCCGCAGCGAGGGTGAATGGTCTAAGCCAATACCTTTAAGTAAAAATATTAACACACCACTTTTTTGGGAAACCTCTGCCTGTCTTTCGCCTGACGGAAAAAAAATATTCTTTGCCAGCAATCGCCCCGGAGGAAGAGGTGAACTCGATCTATATGTAAGTGAGATGGATACAAAAGGTGTTTGGGGCAAGGCAACGAATCTGGGAACATCCGTTAATACAGCGGGCAATGAAGATTCTCCATTTCTACATGCTGATGGTGTTACATTATATTTTTCTTCCGATGGCCATCCTACTATGGGTGGAAATGATATTTTTAAAAGCGATTTTAAAGATGGCAAATGGGAAAAACCAACGAACCTCGGCTATCCTATAAACTCCATTGAATACGATGGTTTCTTCACCATGTCTGCTGATAAGAAAACAGGATACTATTCTACTTTGCGCCAGGATGGATTGGGCAGTGCAGATGTGTATACCGTAACTTTTCTTGAACCACTGCCCGAAGAAAAACCAGTTCTACTCGTAAGTACTGCGCCCGAAATAATTGAACCTGTACAAAAAGAAGTGGTGGCAATTGTTGAACCTTTAAAAGAAGAAATTCCCCCCAAGCCGGATGACTATGTCGATCCCATTATTCAATTTCATAAGGATCTAAAAATTGTAACGGTATTAAAAGGAAAAGTAATTGATGAAATTTCCGCAGCGCCATTAAGCGCTACTATTTCATTGGTGAATAATGAGACGAATATGGTAATCGCGAAAATTAATTCTGATCCAACCACTGGAATTTTTGAATTGACCATTCCACACGGAGGTAATTATGGTGTTGCCACAGAAAAATCAGGCTACCTGTTTAACTCCATCAACTTTAACCTCCCACAATTTGCCGAGTATCAGGAAATCGATACACACATTATCATGGTAAAGGCAGAAGTAGGTTCAAAGGTTGTATTGAAAAACGTATTCTTTAATATCGGTAAATCTGATCTCCAACCTGAATCGATAGCAGAAATTGAAAAACTTCGTGAGCTCCTTGTTGCCAATCCTGAACTAAATGTTCAGATCAACGGACATACAGACAACACCGGAAATGCTGCAAGCAATAAAGCACTCTCACTAAAACGGGCCTCAGCGGTAGTAGACTATTTAGTTTCAAAGGGTGTCTCGACAACACGCGTGTCCGCCAAAGGTTTTGGATCAGAACGCCCTATCGTGTCAAATGATGATGAGGAAGGGGGTCGTGCTATAAACAGAAGGACAGAGATTGAAATTATTGAGGCAAAAAGTAAGTGAAATAGTGTACCTGATGGATGAGTCACCTTTCCTATCTGTAGTTTATTTATAGTTAAAATAGCGATAAACTTGTTTTAGACCTTTTTTGTTATTTTGTTTAAAATGTCAAATAATTGTTGTTCGAAAATCCCCAATTATGAGTCTTAAGGCATTAGTTGTTGATGACGACCAGTTGGTTCAGTTCCTGAATAAAAAGGTGCTTAACTCGTTAGGTATCGATGTTGATATTGCGAATAACGGATTTGAAGCCTTGATACGTTTAAAACATGCCACATATGATTTTATGTTGATGGATATTAACATGCCCGAACAAGATGGTCTCGATACAGCCCGTTGGATTCGGGATGACAGAAATAAAGCC
>DAIQPD010000277.1:0-4331 GCA_036787535.1 Chryseolinea sp. | reverse complement strand
GACATGTGGATTCAGGAAGGTATCTGCAGTTTTGGAGACGCATTATATACACGCGAAGCAGAAGGCGAAGAGGCCTATATTAAACGCATGCAGCAAACCGCCCGGGCAACACAAAATAAAGTACCCATTGTTCAGGGGAAAGATTTAGACACCGATGTTGTTTACACCGGTGATATTTATGGAAAGGGTGCATTCTTTATGCACACCCTTCGCTATGTCATTGGCGATGAAATCTTTTTCCCTACACTTAAAAAATTAGCAACCGATCCGAAGTACACTTACGACAATCTGGTTGACACCGATGATGTTGAAGAGCTTTTCAGTGCAGCTTCAAAGCAAGATTTAAAACCATTGTTTGACTTTTATTTACGCACCATCAATAAACTGGAAGTTGATGTAAAGCAAGTAGGCAATACTAAATATCAGGTTCAGTTTTTGAATTATGATGGAGCATTACCGATCGACATTAAGACGGATGCAGGAACTCAGCGCACCATTGTGGATAAGAAGGGAATCACTATTACGAATTCAACCTGGCCCGTGATTGATCCGAATGTTTATTATTTGAAAAAAGTAATTCAGGAATAGATTGAAGCGTTTAACATAATAATCAAATGTAAATCTTCAAGAATGTATTTAGTCTCAGCATGACTATCTTTTTTTAGCATAACCCTGACGAGGTAATTCGTTCGTAATAATTCTGCACCACACTCAGTAATTATTTGGAATGGAAAATGTCCTTGGGGCATTCCACAAGTTGAGATATTATTCCACAATTCTATTTTCTGTATTTGTGGGTTGAGGGTGTACCCATTTAAATTGATGCATCCATTTCAATAAAAACCTGACGACAAAACGTTGTGTTAGCAGACGAAGCGAAGAATGTATACATCCAGTGCTTTCCGTGATGTTGTACATTTGATAAAAATTGTCTGGCGTTAAATTTGAACGCAATGCTGAGGTTAAACTTACAATCATGAAAGCATTCAATTATCTCATCCCCATTACTATTATAGGAAGCCTGTCAATATTCGCAGCTTGTGAAGAAGATATTAAAAGTCCTGTGACCGGCCCACCGGTGGAGACGCTACCAGCCAATACTGAATATGATCCAGCGTTTTCTGGTCAGACCAGAATTGGTAGCGTTGAAACGCTAACACCCATAAAAGTGACTGTTCTTACATCAGAGCTAAATGCACCCTGGGGTATCACCAACCTTCCTGACGGGCGCTTACTCATAACCGAAAAAGGTGGTGAGTTACACATCGTATCCGCATCCGGAGAAATCAGTGAAGCTCTGGATGGAATACCATCTGTTAATGCAAGCGGGCAAGGTGGTTTACTCGGTGTGTGCATCGATCCACAATTCGCTTCAAACAGAATGATTTACTGGGTGTTTTCAGAGCAGCGTGAAAATGGCACACTCACAGCAGTAGCGAAAGGTAGATTATCCGATGATGAAACGAGTATAGAGAATGCATCCGTAATATATCGAGCTGAACCAGCATTCAATGGTGACTTACACTATGGTGGCCGGGTTGTGTTCGACACTGAAGGAAATCTTTTCGTTAGTACTGGTGAACGATCTAGCCTCGAAACAAGACCACTGTCACAATCCGTAACGGCTGCTCTTGGTAAAACAATCCGCATTACAACAGATGGTCAGCCTGCATCCGGAAATCCAGACTTTGAGGGTGACGGAGCTTTACCGGAATTGTATAGCATTGGTCATCGAAATCCACAAGGTATCGCTATTCATCCAACAACGGGCGATCTATGGCAAAGCGAACACGGACCACGTGGAGGTGACGAAATCAATCGTGTATCCTCAGGCGCAAATTACGGCTGGCCTGTTATTACGTATGGTATCGAATACAGCGGTGCAACCATCGGTGAAGGTATTCAGCAAAAAGTGGGCATGGCACAGCCTGTATACTATTGGGATCCTGTAATCTCACCAAGTGGCATCACTTTATATAGTGGCAATCACGTGCCTGAATGGGAAAATAATTTGTTTATCACAGCACTTAGCGGTAAGCACATTGCACGACTAATAATAAATAGTAATACTGTAGTGGGTGAAGAACGTCTGCTGGAGGATCAGAACCAACGCTTCCGGGATATTACTCAGGGACCCGATGATGCACTGTATGCCATTACCGATGAAGGCAGATTATACAAGATTGACAAGGAGTAGAGACTCAGCCATATTGAACTGAAAAGAAATTGAACAAAAATCCCGATCACTATGGTCGGATTTTTATTACTGCCTCTGGAGGTCTTTTCCTTGGTCGGTATTCAGGACCTCTTTTTTTCTTTTACATTCGTAATCGGATCATTAGAGAACTCCATGAAAAAACAAACATTTTTATCCATTGCTCTACTACTAACAGCGTTCAATTATGCCTGGTGTCAGGATTTAAAACTCAATGATCTTGAGTATTTCGAGACACAAGGTGTTAATGTCCTGGTGTATAATAATCTTTTTACAGGAGGATTTAATGATGAGAAGAATGCCGGTATAGAATTGATTCACCATGGGGTGAGAACCGCGCAAGGTGGTGCGGTGAGGCTTTCCAATACTCCGGAACAGTGGGATCTTGTTCCTGAAATATTAAACCGAAAGATTGACCGTGTGTCGGGAACCATTGAGGCAACGTTACGATATAAAGATTACGATTTTGATTCGCGGGTGGTTGTCACACCAAAGGGAAAAGGTGTTGAGATCTCTATTTACCTTGACAAACCAGTTCCGAAAGCGCTTGAAGGGAGTGCTGGATTTAATCTTGAATTTCTGCCCTCGCAATATTGGGCAAAGACCTATTTAATGGATGGGCGTTACAATCGGTTCCCGCGTTACGTGGTGGGGAACACCGCTACAAGACCGAACAGTGAAAAGCCAAAACAATACAAGGGGTATAAAACTTCTGACGAGAGAGGGACAGATAAATTTATTGATCCGCTTCCTCTCGAAACCGGTCGTACCTTTCTTCTTGCACCCGATGAACCTTCACGCTTAATAAAAATTACTTCTCAGGATGCAGACATTATGCTTTTCGATGGCCGCATGCTGGCACAAAATGGTTGGTTTGTTGTTCGAAGTATACTTCCTACAGGAAAGACTGGTAAGGTCTTAACCTGGACAGTTGAGCCCAATGCGATAAAGGATTGGATCAGAGAACCCAATATTGGTTTCTCTCAAGTAGGTTACATCCCTTCACAACAAAAGGTCTCGGTCATTGAACTCGACAAGAAAGACAAACCACTTGCAAAAGCTTCGTTGTATAAAATGGGCAACGATGGGAATGCCATCGAAGTATTCAATGGTAAAATTGTACCGTGGGGTACCTACTATAAATATCACTATGTAAAATTCGATTTTACTTCAGTCAAAATACCAGGTATATATTATATCCAGTACGGAAATTTTAAAACAAACAATTTTTTAATAGAAGATAACGTCTACAATAAGATCACCGATGCCACCAGTGATATCTGGATCCCCATACACATGAATCATATGTTCGTAAACGAGGCATACAGAGTATGGCATGGTGAACCCTTTAAGGAAGGGTATCGTCAGGCGCCACCCAACACAGATCATTTCGATCTTCATAGTCAGGGATCAACAACCGATACCAAGTATAAAGCACTTGAGTTGATTCCCGGATTAAACATCGGTGGTTTTTTTGACGCGGGAGATTTTGATGTCGAGACGGGATCGAATATTAGCGTGGTGCACAACTTCGTGCAAACGTGGGAATATTTTAAGCCATTACGCGATCAGACTTTCGTTGACCAGAAGCAACGTTACGTTGATCTTCACCGACCTGATGGAACGCCAGATGTATTGCAGTTTATTGAACATGGAACAATGAACCTGGTAGCGCAGGCAGAGATTATTGGCCACATGGCACAAACACTGACTAACTCTGTTCTTGACAATTACCATCACCTTGGTGATGCAGCTTCATTGACAGACGGCCTCCCATATAATTCCAACCTTGGTCCTTACGAAGTAGCGAGTGACGGCCGATCGAGTGGAGTGAAGGATGATATGTGGGCCTTTACAAGCCGCAATCCTCGTCTCGATCTAAGTGCAGCGACCATGTTTGCAGGAGCAAGCCGGGCGCTGAAGGGATATAATGACGATCTTTCTGCGAGAGCGCTGCAACAATCCAAAAGACTTCTAAAGGAGGCAACGGAATTAATCGCCAATCAGCCGCAGGATAACGTGGATAGGCGCGGGAGGTGGACGGATATTGGATCCAATCTTCAACTGTATATCGCAACCGGAGAACAACACTACATCGACAAGTTTCAGGAACTTT
>DAIQPD010000066.1:0-21104 GCA_036787535.1 Chryseolinea sp. | reverse complement strand
CGTCTGATCGGTGAACAATGCTTCAGGTAATCCATACCAATGTTCCATTGATGTTAATCCGGCTTTAGCCGAGTTCAATACATTCCAACGAGCAACGCCCATTTGTGCATGATGACATGCAGACCGCAAGCCCAACTCTTTATTCTTACGCAAAGCCGCATCTATAATTTGAGGTGCTGCTCCAAAAAACTTTATACCATCAGCGCCTTTGTTTTTATTCTCAACTACCCAGGCAACGGCTTGTTCAGGCGTTGATATTCTCTCTTTGCTTCCCTGACCAAAAGAAGTGTAGGCTAAAATTCTTGGAGCAGTAATCAAGTTCGCTGTACTTTTCTTTTTCTGATCGAGTACCCAAGACAAACCATTTCCTGCAGAAGGATCGCGAATGGTAGTGATGCCATGAGCCATCCAAAGTTTAAATACATACTCAGCAATAGGAGCCTGATCTCCTCCGATGTGTCCATGCATATCGATGAAGCCTGGCATTAAATACATTCCTTCAGCATTCAACTCTTTACCTCCGGGTTCAAGTTTTGGTCTACGCTCAGGTTTGATTGCTACACCCGGATATCCAACCGTCTGGATGGAGACGATTTTATTTTGCTTTACCACAATATCCGTTGGGCCTATCGGTGGTGCACCTGTTCCATCGATCAACATTACACCACGGATAATCAATTGTGGATATGGTCCATCACCATCTTTTACTTCGGGAGCTTTCTTTACATCCTCTTGTCCATATGAAATAAAACCAATGGTGATTAAAAGAATTGTTGTGAACTTCTTCATAGCGTTAGTTTGACAGATTCAAGCTAGACAACTTTCCGATAAAAGAAAACGTGATCATTAGCCTACAGTTTTGTCGGTTTGTTGATTATGTTGGTGGTTATCAGTTCATGCTAATGGGCAAAACTAAATCCTCCAAATAACAACCATCATCGAATGAACTAAACCCGAAGTTTACCACATCATCAATTCATACGATTATCAAATCGCCTTTCAGGCAGGTGGTGAGGAGCTGTTGACCTATGGCAATAAATCTTGATGGTAAAAAGAAAAAAATTCACCAACAGTAATTCGGCATTTAGGCACAACCAAAAAATCTTATTGGGGTAAACGCGACTAATTCAGAAGAGTATTGTCAATTCAGGGCAACTCAGCACCTTGTAAATTTTTCAATTTATTATCGTTTTCGGTTAAAATTATACCCTACCTACAACGATTTCGGTAATTTTTATTTAAAACTGGGTAGTTTTTTACCCTATTGTTAAATAATTGCTGCTATTATTGGCTCTACAACCAATTCGCTTAACCAAAATTTAATCAATTATGAAAAAATCGATTGTCCCGTTGGTACTCCTGCTTGCCATCAGTATTCTGGCGGTGTTTATGCCGGGATTACCAACCACCATTAACACCGAGGGGATGGACTCCGGTGATGTGGCGTGGATGCTTTCCGCATCAGCCCTCGTTTTGCTTATGACCCCCGGTCTTGCCTACTTCTATGGCGGTATGATTGACACTAAAAACATCATTACAACAATGCTTCAGAGTTTTGTTGCCATGGGTGTAATCAGTGTGCTCTGGATTGTTGTTGGATTTAGCATTGCCTTTGGAGAAGATGTAGGAGGTTTTGGATTATTTGGAAGTCCAACAACCTATTTCATGTTTTCCAATGTATTGGATGCACCACTTTTCGGAACCATCCCATTGGTTTTGTTTGCATTCTTTCAATTGAAATTCGCCATCATCACTCCAGCCTTAATCACGGGTACATTCGCTGAGCGCATACGCTTTAAGTCGTATTTACTTTTCATGATTCTGTTCTCATTATTTATATATGCTCCATTAGCACATTGGACATGGCATTCTGAAGGCTTCCTTTTTAAAATGGGAGTGCTTGATTTTGCCGGAGGAACAGTGGTACACATGTCGGCAGGTTTTGCTGCATTAGCCGCTTCAATTTATTTACGGAATAAGAACGAAGTAAAATCACATATCTCCCCGGCCAACGTACCCTTTGTATTACTTGGTACTGGTTTATTATGGTTCGGATGGTTTGGCTTCAATGCCGGAAGTGCATTAAGTGCCGGTACATTAGCTGCCTCCGCTTTTGCTACCACTAACACAGCCTCAGCAGCAGCTGGTCTTGCCTGGATTTTGTTTGATGCAGCACGTGGCAAAAAGCCATCTGCCATTGGTTTTTGTATCGGTGCTGTAGTGGGCTTAGTGGCCATTACTCCAGCTGCTGGTTTCGTAACCATACCTTCCAGTTTATTCATCGGAACATTTGCCGCGATCATCAGTAATGTAGTAGTGCATTGGAAACAAAAGACTTCATTGGAAGATACTTTAGATGTATTCCCTTGCCACGGTGTAGGTGGAGCTGTAGGTATGGTGATGACTGGTTTGTTAGCTACTCAAACTGTTAACGGAGCAAACACAACCGGCAATGGTTTATTTATTGATGGAAGTCTCACACTGATTACTACTCATCTTATCGCATTGGTAATTGTTGTTGCCTTCTCATTCCTGGGCTCTATGCTTTTATTAAAGTTAACTGACCTGATCTTACCAATGAGAGTAAGTGCTGAAGAGAAGATAGTGGGTTCAGATTTCAGCCAACATGGTGAAAACATGTACCCTACTCTAAAAGAAGAATTAGATCTAGCATCATAAACCTAATTAGTCCCGCCTTTAGCGGGACTAATTTTTTAAAAATATTTCACAACCTAAACCTGAACGTATGAAGACGATTACCCTGAACATTCTGTACCCGGATCCTTAAAGGATCAACACTATTTCCGATGTACGCAACCAGTCCCAAAACATTATATCAGTTTATTATTCATCAAAAAAACTAAAAAAAATTATGAAAAGTCTATTACGAAGTTTCTTAGTAGTTGTTCTCCTTGCGGGATATCAATTTGGTTTCGCTCAAGATGCAGCAGCGCCAGCAGAAGAACCTAAAGAAGAAGAAAAGAAGTTTTCTTTTGGAGGTTCCGTTGACTCCTACTTCCATTCTTCATTTGGTGTTGAAAATACTGTAGGCGGATTTCAACCCAACGCACCAACAACTTCATTTGCCAACCTGAAAGGTTTTGGTATAGGTATGGTAAATCTTATTGCTTCTTACCAAGGTGAGAAAGCAGGATTTGTGGCAGACGTAGTATTCGGCCCAAGAGGTTCTGATGCTGTGTTCAACTCGGGTGGTTATGGTAACTTAACCGGTGCTGGTAGCGGACAAATCGTTAACCAACTTTATACATACTATAAATTTTCAGATGCCTTTACGCTTAACCTTGGGCAGTTCAACACATTTGTTGGTTATGAAGTAATCTCTCCAACAGTCAATGTAAATTACTCTACTTCTTACTTGTTCTCGAATGGTCCATTTAGTCATACTGGGCTTCGTGCAGATTTTTCCTTTGGCGAAGGTTTTGTTGCCAAAGCTGCCATTATGAACCCTACCGACTTTTTAGAATTTAACCCAGTAAATACCTATACCCTTGGAGCACAATTAGGTAAAACCAGTGATGCAGGTGGAATTTGGTTGAACTTTATTTATGGCGATCAAAATGGAAAGTTAACAGAAGAAGATAATCAAATTGGTGATGAATCAGCAGGAGCATTATTCCAAGTTGACCTAACAGGTGGTTATTCTTTAGGCGATAAGTTCTATCTTGGTTTCAATGCATCCTACCAGACTATTGGAGAAGGAGAAGTTTTTGATGATACTGATGGAATTGTAGGTGATGGTGCCGATGCAACTTCATTTTTAGGTTTTGCGATTTATCCTAAGGTAACGCTTTCTGAAAGTTTTGCTCTCGGTCTACGTGGTGAGTACTTCTCGGTAACAAAAAACCATCTTTTAGCATCTCCTATTTCTGTTGATGATGAAGGAAATGGAAATGTTATTGCTTTCACACTTTCTGGTAACTACAAAGTGGGCGGTTTTACTTTCATTCCTGAAGTGCGGATGGATAAAATGTCTGAGAACACTCAGTATGTTAACAAAGATGGTGATGCAAAAGACCTTATGCCTACTCTTACCCTTGCTGCAGTTTACAAATTCTAATATCAAAACCCGGATGATACTTCAGACGGTCATCCGGGTTTTAAAATATCAATCAAACTATTACTACAACATTTATCAATTATGTCAAAATCAAAACTAGAGTACATTTGGCTTGATGGTTACAAGCCCACACAAAGCCTGCGTAGCAAAACAAAAATTGTAAAAGATTTCGATGGCACATTAGAAAGCTGTCCGGTATGGTGCTTCGATGGAAGCTCAACCGAACAAGCACCTGGTGGTTCATCTGATTGTTTATTACAACCTGTAGCGATCTTCCCTGATCCTGCAAGAAGTGAAGCGTTTCTTGTAATGTGTGAAGTACTTAGTCCTGACGGAACTCCACATCCAACCAATGGGCGAGCAACAATTGACGATGACGACAATGATTTTTGGTTTGGATTCGAACAAGAATATTTTCTTTGGGATACCTCTATCGATAAACCTCTTGGATTTCCAGAAGTAGGATTTCCAGCACCACAAGGTCAATACTATTGCTCAGTAGGTGCAAAGAATGCTTTCGGTAGAGAAATCGTAGAAGAGCATTTAGATATTTGTTTAGAAGCTGGTATCAATGTAGAAGGAATAAATTCTGAAGTAGCAACCGGCCAATGGGAGTTCCAGATTTTTGCTAAAGGCGCTAAGTCGGCAGGTGATCAGGTATGGGTTGCAAGATATTTATTGGAAAGAACAGCTGAGAAATATGGTATTGCCATTAACTGGCATTGCAAACCATTGGGCGATACCGATTGGAACGGCTCTGGTATGCATGCCAACTTCTCAAATGACTTATTGCGTAACTGCGGATCGAAAGATGTGTATGATACAGTTTGCCAGGCATTCGCTCCCTATGTGAAAGAACACATGGAGGTTTACGGTGCTGACAATCACATGCGTCTAACCGGTAAACATGAAACACAATCCATGGATAAGTTTTCGTATGGTGTGTCTGATCGTGGTGCTTCTATTCGTATTCCGATTGCCACTGTTGAAAATGATTGGAAAGGATGGTTAGAAGATAGACGTCCTAACTCTGCTGCCGATCCATATAAAGTAGCATCAAGAATTATAAAAACTGTAAAAACAGTTCCAGAATTTGCAACCGTAAACGGTCGCTAACGATACCCTTTCAGGGCGTCTGGTTGTAGTTGAAGTCGGGTAGCAATACCCGGCTTCTTTTTTTTGCCTAATGACCAACGATATCATAAGCATATTCCAAAATAATTTCTGTACTACTTCCGATTTGATTTTCAATTTTATTTATTTTCGATAATGATATCACCCCTATGATCCATCCGCATACCGAACTCCAGTTCATCAACACCGAAATTGGCTATGGAGTTGTTGCCACAAGGTTTATCCCGAAAGGAACCATCACCTGGGCCATCGATAAACTAGATCGGATTTTTACACCGCAGCAGATAAAATCCTTAGATCCGCTTTACCAAAAAATTCTGGATACCTATTCATATCGAAATGCTGAAGGAAACCATGTGTTGTGCTGGGACAATGCTCGGTTTGTAAACCACAGCTCCAATTCAAACTGTATAACAACGGCATACGAATTTGAAGTGGCCATTCGTGATATTCATCCTGGCGAACAACTAACCGATGACTACGGATACCTTAATCTTGAAGAACCTTTTGATGTAGTACCAGAGGCAGGCACAGATCGCAACACCATTTACCCAGATGATTTATTACGTCATTACCATATTTGGGATGAGAAACTTCTGAGTGCTTTTGCATTGCTTATGGATGTCGATCAACCATTGTGGAATATACTTACCGAAGCAACAAAAGAAAAAGCTACACATGTTGCTGAAGGCGATACCAAAATGGATTCGATTTTAAATTGCTATTGCCCTAAGCATGAAAAAATAAACGGAGAGGCGAAGCTTGTAAAAATACACTCACCGAAAGTGGCTTATCCTTTTTGACCTTCTTGTGATCCTATAAAAACCATCAGATCGTTTTCAATCTTTTCCCGATCCTTCCATAAATTTCTACTGTACACACGAAAATGTTTCCAGTTCTTTTGCGAAAGCAATGCCGGAGTATAAGCATAGGTATCCTTTGGCGATAAGCTAGAAAAATAGCGACCATCATCAGTGAGAATAATACCTATATATTCGCTGTTCTGTCGCACCGGTATATCGGCAAACGGTAATACATGATTTTCAAAAACATAATTCTTTAAGCGTTCTTCAGCCCATCGCTGTAGCCGATTGCTTAAGTACCATCCACTATCCATTAATGCCGGAATTTGTTCAAGCTTAAATTCCTTCTTGTCTACCTGACGAACATATTCCAAATATTTACGCAACAACTTCGGTCCATCATTTTTAATATCATCAACCTTTAATTGCTCCGGCCAGATACTGGTGAATAATATTATTCTTTCACGCGCACGAGTAACGGCTACATTTAATCTATTCTCACCACCAGCAGTATTCAAGCTTCCAAACTGCATCATCATTTTACCTTTCTTATCGGGAGCATAACCAACAGAAAAAATAATAACATCCTTCTCATCGCCTTGAACGTTCTCAATATTTTTTACAAAAAGAGAAGAAGGAATAGTTTGTGATGATTGCATTGCCGCAGCCTCCAGCAAGTCAAGCACCAGCATTTGCTGTGGAGCATTGAACGTAACTACTCCTATGGTTTTATTGGGTTGTTCTTTTAACAAGTTCAACACACGATCAACAACAGCAGTCGCTTCAATTGAATTTGTTTGCGATTCCCAAATGCCTTCTACCTTACAATACTCAATTGCGGGTTGATGCAAATTAAAAACATGACGGTCAGGAAGTAGTTGTAATCGTCCTTCGTAAAAAAAAGTATTGGAAAAATCAATCAGCTCAACAGACTGACTTCTATAATGACCTTGTAAATGCACGGTAGGAAGGTATCGCTCTGTCAGTTCGAGAAGCGAATCAATTTCAAGATCAGGGTTTTCTTCATCTCCATCCCATCGAACATGATACAACTCACTCGGACGAAGTTGTTTATCATCGCCCGCTACCAGAATCTGCTTACCGCGATACATTGCCGGCACACCACGTTCTGCAAAACACTGAGAGGCTTCGTCAAAAATAACAAGATCAAATAATTCCGTCATCGGAAAAATAGCAGAGACTGATTCTGGTGAAGCCATCCAACACGGAATAAGTTGAAATACTTCCTGCTGAAATTGACTTATTACTTTTCGCAACGGCCACACTTTCTTTTTCTTCGATACCTGATGTTGCAGATCGCGATAGGTAACAAGATTATTTAACCGATTATATTCAAGGGAATCATATACTTTTTCGCGTGCACGCACCATCAAAATTTCCTTGCTCAGTTTTTGCTTTTCTGTAACACCCTGTTGAAGTGCTTGTTCCAACTCCTCCATTTTCATAGAAGACACCGACCGAAGAATGGGATACTTTGTTTCAATGTGATCAATCCATGCAAGTCGTAAACTATTCTGAAAAAGCGTTTCAATTTGCTTTGCATCCCATTCCTTCAACTCGCTATGGAGTTTATGGAATACTGATTTCTCATCAAGAGTTAAGTCTTCTTTTAATTTGTCGTATTCACAGAGGTTATCAAAATCCTTTCGAAGCGATTTTATGAATATAGATCCAAGACCTGCATCTTCTGAAAGCTGTCGTATTTGATAGGTAGACAAATGAATTGACCAATCCTTTTTTCTTTCAGGAGCAGTCTTCACGATCAATAACAATTCGTGTAACATCGAAATGAATTCCTTTCGGGAATACATCTGTACATTAACGCCTTCTTTAATTTCGCGTAATGAATTGAAAATAATTTTTGCACGAATGGCAAGCTTCTGTTTTCCAAACCAGGATTGAAGCGACTGTTTGTTGTAGTCTCCTGGCAACTCAATAAGCCAGAGTTTTTCCTTAAGGGCAGTAAGGTGATGTTCAAGATTCAATCGACTATCAATGCGCTGCTCCAGCACATGCAGGCCAATTTTATTATACATCAATCCATTTGCCACCAACACACGTTTCACTAAAAACTTATCATCTGAAAATAATTCCCAGCGCATCAGCTTTACAAAATTCTTACGCGCCTTCATTCTGTACTGTAATACTTCCTGAATTTTTCCAAGCTGATCACTTGAAACGGTAGTCTCTGGTTTTTCTTCTTCAAAACAATTCAAACTCACCCGTTCAACATTTGCCAACCAAAGCATGGATGTTTCATCATCTTTCTCAAGAATCATAGATTGAAAAAACTTGAAAACATCATCATCCTTCAATGCGGCAATCATTCCAAGGATGTCATCCTCTTTAAAGAAAAGCGAAATGGCTTCTTCAATTCCAAGGTTAACACCAATCAGCTTCTCTGTTTTCTCACTTAATTGCTTTAGGTAAAGTGGAATATCACTAACCGTCTTTTCAATTTCTTTCTCATCACTTAAACGAAGCGATGCAAATGATTTTCTTTCCTTCCATGGATAATCTTCTCCATCAAACCAGGAAGCATAATTACTGTAGAGCTTAAGCTTTCGAACAAAATCATTCAATTCAGGAAATGAAAAGTAATGATACTCTTGTTTAATATTAATCGATGCATGATGCAAATCCGATGTGAGGTATAACTCTTTAACCGAGATGCCACATTCTTTATCATCAAACAATGCATGCTTAAATTCTTCAAGCTCTTCCGTGAGCTGATCGATCTTTCGGCAAACCTGAAAAAACTTTCGCTCCGTCTGAATTACATCAATACTTCTATTGCGCGATTTAAATTCCTCAATGCGATTAATCTGATTACCAATTGCTGTGAAAATTTCTTTACGGTCATTTCGGAAATCATGAACGAGCCCGAGAAAATCTCCAACACCCATTTCATGCAAACGATCATACACAACATCCAATGCCGCTCGCTTCTGACAAACCAATAATGCTTTCTTTCCTGATGCAACGGCATCCGACAATAGATTACATATCAATTGTGATTTACCTGTGCCGGGTGGTCCTTGCACAACAATGGACTGGCCATTTTTTATTGCCTTGATGGCGTTCTCCTGAAATGCATCAAGTACAAAAGGTGTAAATAACTTTTCTTCTTTTACTGGATACTGTTGAATGATCTGCGATGATGTAGTTTCATTCCCTTCAATTATATTCTTCTTTAGAAAAAATTCTTCGAGATCAGAAATTGAATTGTTTTCAATGATGTGCAAGTAGTCTGGAACTAACTGCGATCCGGCCTGAGGAAAAATACCCAACACTGCTTCTGGATACAGTTTAAGTTCACCATTGCGATGTTCATCATCAAATTTATCTTTCTTAAATTCCTGAAAAGGCATTAACTCATCGCGAAAATTATCAGGATTAAAATTAAGCTCTACTTTATCTTTTAAAAGTTGATAAAGTTGTGTTCTGAAAACGGTACTGTCTGCATTGAAGTCATCAAAGCTGGTATCAATCAATTCTTCATCGAGCTTAACGGCATTAAAAAAGGAAAAGGCAAGCAGAAAAGATTTATTGAATGATATACCTGCATCTTCACGAGGTTGAAGAACCCAATGCTGACCTTCCTGAACAATTGAAACCGGAAAATAAAGCACCGGACATCGAACAATGGAACCATCAGAAAATTTACCGTGAACAAAAGGCCACCCAATGTGTAAATCGTTTGAGCCTCGTTCCTCAAAAATAAAACGATCAATCCTTTGCAGCCGCTTTAGTTTCTTACTCGCTTCATTATTTGCTTCAATGCGACTATCTAAAATCTGACACAGTTTTTTATTTCGGCCAGCGATCAGCGCATTGATAATTTCGAAAGAACGATCTCCATTTAAAAAACTAAATTCATGCACATCCATCAACTGGTCTGCGTGAAGACGCAACAGCACCAACGAACGATTATTTCCGGAAAGGTTTGTGAGCCTTCGAAGATACGTTTGTAAAGTTTGCTTGGCTGATGCTGGCATGTTACAGGTTGATGGTCAATCCGAAAATACGGCTATCGGATCAATCATTGAATTTCAAATATGGCGCGATTTTCCGAATGGTTTCAGCATCTACACCGACTATATTCTCAATATCCTCTATAGCTTTAAATTCACCATGTTGAAATCGATAAGCTACAATTGCACGAGCCACTTTGTTTGATATGTAAGGATGAATAGCGAGCTCCTTCTCCCCCACAATGTTGATATTCATTTTTAATGGGCTAAATCCATCCTCAACAAACGACTGTTTTGACAACCTGTTAACCACAGTCGAATCCAAACCATATATTTCTTTCAGCTGATTCATCTCTATAAAACCGCCCAGTGACTCCCTGTATTTTATTATTCGAATTGAAAGTTTTTCACCAATCCCATAAATCATTTTGAGTTGAGCTGTATCGGCTACATTCAAATTAAATTTCTCAATCGACTTCTTTTCAAACGGCTTAGGCTTTGATTCAAAAACTGGTCGAGCTTTTGGGTGCTCAGGCAAGTTTATAAAGGCATAGAGCTTTTCGTAATATGCAGAATCAACACCATACATTTTAAGTATATCTGATTTTACTTTAAACATGCCACCCTTTTCACGGTAGCGAACCATTGTTGCCGAGGCACTTTTAGAAAAGCCCAACCTCATGAAATCTTCAAGCGGGATTTTATTAGGATCAAAAGAAAAGAGTTGAACAGGCGCTTTTTGCTCCCTGGGTTTTAAGGTAAATGAATCAGTTACATTCCATAAAGCAATCAGGCTGTCCAACTTTTGCCGGTCTTTGGAATAATCGGGCGTACGTCTTGCCACAAAGTATCGCCAGCCTGGCTCCGCGAATATAAGAATGACCATGAGTGGAAGAAGGAGTAAAAAGGCATTGGTCTGCGAACGCGAAAATCCAAGGAAACTTCTAACCCAACGTTTAATTCTCTTCATAATTCAGCTAACAAATGGATAGAAAAATACAAAAAGTTAGTGTTGATCTAATCAGAGTGAAATTCTAAAAGTAATCCCATCACTTCCTCAACTTATAGATTTGGGGTTAAAGTTATTTATACTGATTCTAAATTAATAACTAAATGATTTTTGTCACGTAGGTATTTCTTTTACCCCATACTTTTGTAGGCTCACAATGACACAGAACTTCAAAGCACTTATTCTGACATACAAAACCGCTCCGGTCGAGGTGCGTGAGCAGGTTTCTTTAAATGAAACCGGTGTAAAACAGCTCCTTCAATTTGTAAAGGACTATGCAGCCGCAAGCGATGTATTGATAGTATCTACCTGCAACCGAACGGAGGTCTATTATTCAGCGGAAAAAGACCTTTCTGAAGTAATTTTTAAAGGGTTATCGTTTATTAAAAATCCAGCGCCTGGTTTTGAAGATCATTTTACTTCTTTCGAAGGCCTAAAAGCAATTGAACATTTATATGAAGTTGCCATTGGTTTAGATGCCCAGGTTGTGGGCGATTTCCAAATATCAGGGCAGGTAAAAAATGCCTACCAATGGAGCGCGGATGAAAATATGGCCGGGCCATTCCTGCATCGGTTAATGCACACCATTTTCTTTGCTAACAAACGGGTTGTTCAGGAAACTTCCTTCCGGGATGGAGCAGCCTCCATTTCGTATGCTGCTAAGGAATTGGCAGAGGATTTAGTATCCAATAACCGCGAACCAAAAGTACTGGTTATTGGTGTGGGTGAAATTGGCCAGGATGTTTGTCTTAACATGATCAATAGTGGTTTCAAACAAGTGACCATTTTAAATAGAACCATCGAGAAAGCAGAGAAACTGGCACAACGCTGTGGCTTTGCCTTTGGAAGCATCGATCAACTGAATGAAGAATTGCTGAAGGCCGATGTTATTATCAGCTCTGTATCCGGTAGTGATTCAATCATTACCAAAGCCATGTTGAAAGAATTTAAGATCCTTTCTCCGAAGTACTTTATTGATCTTTCAATGCCGCGCAGTATTGAATCTTCTATCGATGAAATTCCCGGTGCTATTTTGTATAATCTGGATGATATTCAGGAAAAAACAAATGACGCTGTTGAAAAGCGAAAGGCTTCCATCCCACAGGTACAGGCTATCATTAATGAATCAATAGGAGATTTCGAAGGTTGGTCTAAAGAAATGGTGGTTTCACCCACCATTCAGAAATTAAAAAATACGTTAGAGCAAATTCGTAAAGAAGAACTCGCTCGCTTCTTAAAAAATGCCAAAGCTGAAGAAGCAGAGAAGCTGGAAGAAATGAGCCGTTCACTGATGCAGAAAATTTTAAAATACCCGGTTCTTCAACTGAAGGCAGCTTGCAAACGTGGCGATGCCGAATCGCTTACTGAAATGCTGCATGAATTGTTCAATCTTGAGAAGACCGAGGAGAAAAAGCACTAAGTAGTAGAGTTGCCGGTTACCGGCAACCAGCCCCCCACTTCTTCGAGCAAATCAATTTCAAGTTTCCCCAAACTTTGAAAGTTTACACACCTGCTTTTATCCTGTAATTTTCTTTCTCTACCTTCGACCTATTCACTAAAGACCATCCGCCCTTGGCGACCGAGGAAGAAAAATTTACGAGCCTGATTAACCAACACCAGGGACTGATCCATAAGGTCTGCATCATGTATGAAAATGATCCAGACATTCGAAATGATCTCTTTCAGGAGATTGTTATTCAGCTATGGAAATCATTTGGGTCATTTCGGGGAGAAGCTAAGATCACAACATGGATGTACCGCATCGCATTGAACACAGCCATCTCAGGTTTTCGTAAACAAAGTCGCAAGATTAAGACGGAAGATATCCGGGAATCTCACTTCAACATCTCCGACAACGGAGAAGATAATCGGGAAGAAGATTTTCAACGTTTGCAACGCGCCATTCAGAATCTTTCAGAAATTGAACGCGCTATGATTATGATGGCACTTGAAGAAGTTCCGTATGAGGACATCGCTCAGACGATAGGTATTACACAGAATAATGTACGCGTACGAATGAATCGGATTCGCGAAAAAATAAGAAAATTGATGGAGCACTAAAATGGAACTGGAAGAACTGAAAAACATTTGGAAAAACACTACGCCAAACTTTCAATCGAAAGGTGAAAGTGAAATTGCGTTGATGTTAAAAAAGCAAAGTCAATCAATTGTAGGGAAGATAAAACGCAATGTGTGGTTTGAATTAATCTTCACAATCGTAGGTGGATTTGCGTTGTTGGTCTATGTCTTTACATTGCCATCAGGGGCATTAAAGTGGTTTTTTGTTTCAGCATTAATACTCCTTGTTGTTTACCTCTTTTACTATGCAAAAAAAATCATGATGCTGAACCGTTATAACAAGTTACATGTCAACATGAAGTTAAACCTGGAGATACTGATCAATAATTTGAGTGGCTACCTAAAGTTCTACAAGCGCAGCTACGCCATTCTATATCCTGTTTATTTTTGTTTGATGTTGATCTTCATCGGCTTAGAGCGTGGCACGGATGAATTTGTGCAAGCCATAAGCCGACCTGAAAAAATTCTACTGCTTGTTTTCCTTGCTGTATTCTTCTTTATCTGCAGTCGATGGCTTACAAAATGGTATCTCCGAAAGTTGTACGGAAACCATCTTGAGAAACTAAAAAGTTTGTTAAACGATTTGGAGGAATAGCTTCTGAAAACTTAGCTCCCTAAAAATTCTACAAAGATATTGTCTATCGAACTGAAAATCCTAAACCTACTGTAACGGTACTGTATTTTTGCAAGGTGTACTCGCCATTAAGGTAGACAGGACCAAACTTAAAACGGACACCACCATTAAGTTTGAAACCATTATTTTTAAAGTCGATGGCAACAGGATCTTTAATAGAAAAGCTTGCGGCAGAAGAAGAAGATTGAATTACATAATCCCCCAGTACATCCACTTTCGTTTTTACCATTTGGTATCCAATACCTCCATAGACCGTAAGCACTGAAATCTTTTTTGAAATTAAAGCTTGAAGGATGTAGGAGCTAAGTGAGTATTTCATTTCTCCATTTTGACTATCGGGCACACCATCTGTCGAACTTGAGTTTCTCAGGTCAGTGTTTCCTGAAACATTATTGTAGGCAAGTAATACAGAAAGATCAAAAGGCATAAGTTTTATCCCCCCAATGTGTTGCTTAATATCATGCATAACACCAATACCCAACATCTTGACTTTTGAACCTCCCACATCTTGTTGGGGCACGAGTCTGAGCTTGATGTCGGTATTTTTAATGATACCCACACCCAACTGAATCATAGGTACGGGTACAGGCGCCTCGCCAATTCCAATTTCATTCTTTACATCAAGTCCTTCAGGCCCAATTATACTGAAGTTCTGAGTACCTAATGGTCCATTACCATCCGGATCATAGCTAAAAACATATTCCGTTTCATCCTTCGGCCCCGTAATAGAAGGTGCTCCGTTACTAGGATTAGGCGATTTGTTTTCGAAGGATGTAAAAGCCGATGATAAATTAAGTTTATAAGGATCAAAATAATTCTTTGATGAAGGCAAAAAGACCGTATTCAAAGAAACTCCGATATCAAATCCAAAAGATTTGTGCGCTTTGGCAGTGGTGTACCAACCCCCGGTCATCCCAAATGAAACACCTTCAATGGCAGGCTGTACATAAGCTGAAATTAATTTAGAAACATCTTCGGGAGCAGCCTTCAAAAAATTAGAAATGTCAGACTCGTTTTGAGCATAGGCTGTTTGGGGCAACATACCAGTACAAAAAACGACTACTAGAATTACTCCGCAATTTGTCAACCAATGCTTCATGGAATTGTTCTTTATTAATTCTAAAGTAAAGATAATTGATCTTTAAGTAAGTAAAAGGTATAAAATTTCTTTGTTAAAGTTGGAGCTTTGTACTTTTACAAAGAATGGTTCTTCTTTACAACACTTTGCTTCTTTCCATGCGCGCTGGCATTCAAACAGCAGCCTTGTTTTCATCCAAAGCAAAGGCGTTTGTATCTGGCCGAAAAAAGGTCTTTGAAGAGCTTGAACAAAAATTTAGCCATCGGCACTCGAATGTTGTCTGGATTCATTGTGCCTCGCTTGGAGAATTTGAGCAAGGCAGACCAATAATAGAAGCACTAAAAAAAGAATTTCCCAATACCTGCATTCTCCTTACCTTCTTTTCACCTTCAGGTTATGAGGTCAGAAAAAAATATGACCAGGCTGATCATGTTTGTTACTTGCCGTGGGATACACATGAAAATGCTCTGCGGTTTATTTCAATAACAAAACCGGCACTGGCCATCTTTGTAAAGTATGAGTTTTGGTTTCATTACTCGCTTGAACTAAAAAACCAGAATATCCCCACACTCTCTATTTCTTCTATCTTCAGGAGAGATCAATTGTTCTTTAAGTCGTATGGAGAATTCTATCGCAACATCCTGAAGAACTTTACTCACTTTTTTGTTCAGAATGATGAATCGCTGCAGCTTCTTCAAAGCATTAATATAAACAACAGTGTTCGTGCTGGCGATACCCGATTTGACAGAGTGGATCAAATCGTAAAGCAAGGAGAAGAAATTTTAATTGCTAAAAATTTTAAGGCCGATCAAAAAGTAATGGTCGTTGGAAGTTGCTGGCCAGAAGACATTGAAGTCCTTGCGCCACTAATCAATGAAAACAAATTAAAATTCATACTAGCACCACATGAACTTTCTGAATCCTTTATTTCAGAAATTGAAAAATCGTTAACTGTAAATTCTTTAAGGTATTCGAACGCTGCAGCAGCAAATCCGGAAGAATACCAAGTGCTCATCATCGATAATATTGGATTGTTATCTCGTCTATATCGCTATGGAGAATTTGCCTTTATTGGTGGTGCTTTTGGAAAAGGGCTTCATAATATTTTAGAAGCTGCCTGCTACGGCATTCCCATTTTCTTTGGCGATAAAAATTATGATAAATTTCAGGAAGCAGTTGATCTGATTAATCGTGGTGGTGCATTCGAAGTGCACGATTTTTCTGATTTAAGATCGACCTACGAAATGCTGAATACACCAGAAAGTTTTCTCCTGGCCTGTGATGTAACGCGCCAATACGTAGACGAGAACTTAGGCGCCACCGAAAAAATTATGACCTATATTAGAAAAATATTTCCAGCATGATCAAAGGAGTTGTACTTCGTTCAACCGGATCTTTCTACGATGTGCTGGCAGAAGACGGCAGGAAATATAATTGTCGCATGCGTGGAAAAATCAGGTTAGAAGAAATAAAAGAGACAAATCCCGTTGCCGTGGGCGATAAGGTAATAATCGATCTGGAACATGAGATCGGATCCATTGTCGAAATTCTTCCGCGCGAAAATCATATTCTTCGTCAGTCTGTAAAAAAGACAGGGCACTCTCACGTGCTTGCCGCCAATGTTGATCAGGCACTTGTTGTTGCTACGTTAACGCATCCCCGAACATCCATTGGGTTTATTGATCGTTTCCTGGTTACTGCAGAAGCGTATAGAATACCTCAAATAATTGTGTTCAATAAAAAAGATTTATTGGATGAAGAATTTACCATCAGGCAAAATGACTTGATACTTTTGTATGAAAGTCTGGGGGTAAAATGTTTTTCCGTTTCTGCTTTAGAAGAAAACCAAGTTCAAATAAGAAGTTTGCTTCAGAACAAGATTACATTGGTGATGGGGCATTCTGGTGTTGGAAAATCAACATTGCTGAACGCTATTTCACCAGGCTTAAACCAGACGGTTGGTGATATTTCTAACTTCTCAAATAAAGGAACTCACACCACTACCTTTGCCGAAATGTTTCCTTTAGATGAAAAGACTTTTGTTATTGACACACCCGGTGTAAAGGAATGGGGATTGATCGATATGAATCAACAAGAACTCTCTGATTATTTTCCTGAGATGCGGGATCTTCGACTGAATTGTAAATTTCAATCGCGGTGTTTACACATTAACGAACCCAAGTGTGCCATTATTGATGCTGTTGAATCGGGCACTATTCAGATGAGCAGGTATGAAAGCTATATTAGTATGGTTTTAGGAGAAGATAACCGAAAGTAGTTTTTGTTAAAAATGGAATACAGTATAAATGGAATTACACTAAAATATGAAGCCAACGGAAAACGAAGTTGGGGCAATCATACTGTATTACTGAATGATGCAAATGATCTAACTGCACCAACACAATGGCACCAACAAGGATACAGTATTGAACCGTTGTTCCATTCAAATACCTATTCTCATTTCATTGAACAAAATCGAAATCTTCTTTTACAGTGCTGGAAAGATGCCGGGTTAAGTGTTGATAAAAATTTTGAGTTAGACCAATATCATTTGCTGGCCAATAATCTTACAACTCACTTAAGCGCCATAGAAAAAACAAAGCAAATTGAAACAAAATATTTTCCGATACCTGTTCAGGAAATTGAAAAACGAATTTCAGAAATTTGTGGAACAACCCTGATTGCCAAAAATCCATTTGACAATCAATCCATTTTTCACTACAGAATTATCCGACCTCAACAAGCAGACAATAACCCGCTACATCGTGATGTCTGGCTTGAGGATTATGACGATTGTATCAATCTCTATATACCCATTGCCGGAAGTAACGAGTTATCTTCTCTGATAATTATACCGGAAAGTCATCTCTGGCCTGAATCAAGAATTGAAAAAACAGAATCGGGAGCGCAAATTAATAGGTTAACATTTAATGTTCCTGCCGTTACGGCCATCAGCGAAACTTATCACATTGAAAGACCGAATCCATTAGAAAATCAGGTTTTGATTTTTTCTCCGTATCTCATTCATGGTGGAGCAGTGAATCTGAATCCAAATCAAACCCGTATTTCTATTGAAATGCGATTATGGAAATGTTAGTCAC
Source organism: Chryseolinea sp. (assembly GCA_036787535.1). GTDB lineage: Bacteria > Bacteroidota > Bacteroidia > Cytophagales > Cyclobacteriaceae > Chryseolinea. Next base: position 3,193 of record DAIQPD010000066.1, on the reverse strand, counting down.
TATACCTTAATTGGTGATACCACATCCGGAAGGATGACATCGGCAGATGGAGTTTTGAAAGATTCACTATAGCTAAATCCAACCCACGCAATTGTTGAAGATCATTTAGTAACTGAAAGAACAATTTTGCTTCAACATGATTTTCTGAAAAAAATGATTGACGTAGTTCATATCGGGCACGCTTTGCTAATGCCAATGTATCACCCTCCGAACGATTAATCTCTTGCGCTTTCTTACACACTACATACGTTGAGTGAAGTTGCTGGTCACCCGGCTTGTACCAACCGGATGATAGTGATTTGTGCTTACGTCTGATCTTCGTAAGCTTCTCATTTAATAAAGCATACTTGTAATTCCGTGAAGATCTTACCCAAAAATCAAAATCTTCATACGACAGATTTTCATCATATCCTCCAAGCTCATCCAAAACATTTCTTCTAATCATCATTGTAGGTGAGGCTATAAAGTATTGCCTTAGTACCGCTTGATAAACATCGCCTTGAGGAATACTTGTAAGCAATCCTTTTGAAAACAGGTATTCAAAGTGATTTCGAAAAACGAATCCATTTACATCCATATAAACAGCATCCGTAAAAACAACGCCATAGGAATGATCAAGGTGTTCAAAAAAATGCACCTGCTTCTCAATCCGATCAGGCATCATTACATCATCCGTAGCAAAATCAATTATATACTCTCCCTTTGCCAATTTAAAAGCTGCATTAAAAGCTTTACAATTACCAACGTTAACGGGCAACAAAACAGTTTCGAGAAATGGATACTGATTTTTTAGTTTGTCAATTTCCTGTACACTTTCATCTTTGCTCGCATCATCAATTAAAATAATTTGTGTGTTTTTATAGGATTGGTGAATAACCGATTCTACGGCCTCACGAATAAACACGGCATGATTATAACAAAGACAAATGATTGTAACCAGAGGTTCACCCATTACCTGTTAGTTAAATAACTTTTCGAAAGTCAATTTCATTGTTGGCTTTGCTCCTAATCTCAATTTGAAATCAAGCAAACCAAAATTTGGTTTTCCTTCATACGCAGAGGTGCCTAAATCAAGCAATGCGATTTTATGCAGTCTTGCATATTCATGAATACCTTCCATTAAAAATACTATGGGGCTTAGGTGATCCATTGCTTTATCGTGATCAGAATAAAAATTATAAAGCACATTACTCCTTACACGAATACAAATTGAAGCAGCGATTAAGGTATTTTGCTTATACACGCCAAATGGTAGAAATCGATCCGAAAAAATTTGTAAGGTACGCTTGAGTTCATCGAACGTCATCGATATTGAATACCCCTTTCCAATTCTGCGTGCCAAAATAAATTTATATACCTCCTCTACCTTATCAATAGAAACTTCTCTTAACTCTAAATCGGCTTCGTGTCCTTGTTTGAGTTTGCGTCTTTCCCAACTATCCAATGAATTCTCAAAGGGTTGATCAATGGATATAACCGCTCCCATTTCAGCATTGGAAATTGAATACCCTTGATTCACCAAAAATGTAGTGAGAACACTTTGTGTATCTATATCATAAGCCTGAGGCGGATTTTTAATAACAACTTTCTTTCCACCGTTTAGTCGAATCCGCTGTTCTACAAATTCCAAAAATCCGAACAAAGCTTCTGATGGTATTCCTTCTAAACCCTCTAACGATCCGAAAGGACTTCGAAAAGGACTTGAAGCTAAACCATCCTCAAAATGAAAATGTATTTCGGCTAGTGCGACCTTATTCTTTGGATGTAGTAAGTAGTATGAAGTCCATCCCTGTGATGATTGCAGAAGTCTATGCTTCTCCATATTAAAAAGAGACACTTCGTACTCGGTTACAAAATCTGGCAGTAAACAACCCTCATGAAAAATGAAGTTTTTCAATTAATATGGAATTCCAAGTTTTTTATAAATGAAATGCATTAACCAGGCTGGGCCAATAAGCAAGAATTGAACATCCTTAAAAAACGATGGCTTCTTCCCCTCTACCTTATGGCCATAAAACTGACCAATCCACGCCACCACAAAAATAATAATGCTGATCATCCAAAGAGGTGTTGTACTTAATTGACCAATGAGCCTCACAACAAAAAGACAGAACACAGCAAAAAGCATCATACCAATACTTAACGGAATAGAAAGAGAAACATAATATACAACGGCAAGCACTAGTGCAACTGCAGCCCAGTTTGCAGAAGGATTACCTTCACCCAACACCGATTGCAAAATGCCCGATGGAATAGACGCAACAAGACCTACGATGCTAAAAAAAATGAGCGGCACACAAATCCAATGGATTGCTTTATTGGTACTGTTCTGATGGCTCTCACCATATTCAGAGAGGAGTTGATCAATTTTTCTCATACACCAATTTGTTATTATTCAGTACTTAAAGTTACGGCAATCAAAATCAGTTGTCAACTCGTTAGGCTTTTGTCTTTACCTTATCCCAATTCTTGATTTGCCAAAATACCTTACCTGTCGTTAGATGATTATTATTTTTATCATGAATTTTGACTTCGCAGGGCACAATAATGGCATCCTGATTTTTTAAAGGCTCGTAAACAGAATTTTGAAGCCACTCCGGTGTAACTGAAAACTGGGCAAATGAATCCATCTTACCTTGATAGTGGTAATCCATTTCCAGGCGTTGCATAATGATGCGGTACTTCTTCGCATCCAGTTTATTCAATAGTAAAAAGCCTGTAGTAAATTCTGAAATGGTAGCGAGCGCACAAGCGTGCAATCCACGAATATGATTGAAATTTCTTTTTTTATAAGGTATTAATGTTTTTAGGTGATGTTCTCCTATTTCAACAATCCGAAATCCATGGGGCTTGTTAAAGGGGATCATTCGATCAAGTGACCAATTCAGGAGCTTTAGGTAGAAACCGGAGGTCTTGGCTTTTTCGATTATTGTTTCAGGATCAAACATGGTGAACAAAATTTACGAAGTGTAGTTTACGATTATCATTAAAGGTAACAGGAAAAGGGTAATTGTTTAGAGCGTGTTTAGTGTGCGGGGCATACTGAATCAACTCATTGATTTTTTTGCCTACAGGCACAAGCTGATTATTCGGCTTTGAGGTAAAAAAAATGGCTGACATCTCTGCCAGCCATTTTTAAAAATATCAAGAATCAGATTAACCGATTACTACACGCTTAAATTCTGCAACCGCC
>DAIQPD010000276.1:0-4385 GCA_036787535.1 Chryseolinea sp. | reverse complement strand
CCGGAAGCGTAGAGAAAACCTTCTCCGCTTCAATGGATGACGTAGAGGTATTGATCGGAGAATATATCAAAAAGATCTTTAAGAAATTACCTATTAAAGCAAAATAGGTTTTGCCCACTTTCTAAAACTCTGTCTATTTTCCCGTCTCCAATGCTTGCTCAAGCTGACCTTTCGCTTTTGCTTCAGATAGCTTCTTTAAATTTTTTGTAGACTTAACGTTGTTTGCAGGATTGTCAGTATAGTTTAAAAGTATGGTTATGGCGTTTAACTTCACAGTTTTAGCGTCAACTGTTCGGTTCTTGTTTTCTAAAACATACTTCGTCATGGCGCCCATATACAAACCCAACAGATCGTCACTGCCTTTTAGAAGTTTCCCCGCAACTTCATCAAGTGAAAATTGGTAGTCGGGTGTTGCTGTCATCCATTTGATAATGAATTGTAAGGATTTTAATCGATTAATATCGTCCTTCTGAAATGGAGTAGAGAACAAATAATTAGAGGCTTCCAATGCATAAGGGTCTGCGGCTCTGCAGTCTTCTGCGTTTTCAAGTTTTATAGAATCAAAATTTGTTATGCCCTGAGCAAAGGAAAAACTCGTGCAAAAGCAAAGGAGGATAAAAATGTTTTTTCGCATAGCAGTAAGAGTAGTTTAAGATGGGTAGGGGTGATGTTTAAATTTCCAACAATATAATTACGCTAAAATAGGTTTTTTTACTTCTTAACAAAAAAATCCAAAGTCTTGTGTAGTCAGGTAGCTACACATATATTTGTAGTCAAATAGCTACACAATGAATTTAAGACGAGATGTATTTCAGGCCATAGCAGACCCAACAAGAAGGGCCATACTTCTATTGGTTGCTGCCCAATCCATGACTGCCGGTGCCATCGCATCAAACTTTGACACCGCAAGACCGACCGTTTCAAAACACTTGCAAATTCTCACGGAGTGTGAATTACTTGAGCAAGAACAAAACGGGAGAGAAATTTCCTATCACATCAATGCAAAAAAAATGAAAGAAGTAGGCGACTTTATTGAACCCTTCCGTAAAATGTGGGATGATCGGTTTAATAAATTGGAATCCGTCATGAAAAAGTACAAATCAAAAAAGTAAAACCGTATGGAACGAAAGACAGTAATCGATGCTGAAGTTGGTAAGCAGGATTTAGTAATAACCAGGGAATTTGATTTGCCATTAGAGTTACTTTTTAAAGCCTATGAAGAATCTGAAATTGTGGAGCAATGGATGGGAACAAAAGTGCTGAAACTTGAAAACAAAAGACACGGCAGTTATCAGTTTGAAACAACTGATCCTATGGGAAATAAGCACAGGTTCAATGGGACAATCCATGAGTTTATTCTGAACCAGAAAATCACCCGAACATTTGAAATAGAAAATTCGCCATTTGCAGTCCAGCTTGAGTTCTTGGAGTTTGTGCAGCTCACTGACGACACGAGTAAACTCACCATGCATGTTATCTATAAATCAGTAGCACTAAGAGACCAGATGCTGGCGCTACCTTTTGCTCAAGGAATAAACATGGCACATAACCGTATACAAGACATCTTTAACAAATTGAAATAATTACAATATGTCAAAGCGAAATAAAATTATCTATTGGATTGCTACACTCTGGCTTTCATTGGGAATGGTTTCTACTGGAATCGTACAATTAAGTAAAATGAAAGAAGAAGTAGATATGTTTAACAGATTAGGTTATCCTGCTTATTTGTTAACCATACTCGGAGTCTGGAAAATATTGGGAGTTGTAGCCGTACTTATTCCTAAATTTCCTTTACTAAAGGAATGGGCATATGCAGGTTTCTTTTTTGCCATGTCAGGGGCCGTCTTCTCTCCCCTCGCCAGTGGAGATGAAGCCATAGAATTTATCGGACCAATATTGTTAATAGTACTCACAGCAGTATCTTGGTATTTCAGACCCACAGATAGAATCCCGATGAATATCGGGACAGTCAATTCATAAATGAATAATGTATAGATAAGTATGAGCAAAATCAAAAGCAACAAGAAGAAGTTACCAGCACAAGACTGTGAAGAACTACTCCTGACATTGCGTGAGCGTTTTGAAAAAAACTTGAGGCGTCATAAAGGTATTGACTGGGCTAAGGTGCAGGCCAGACTTGAAGCGAATAAGGAAAAACTTTGGTCGCTCAATGAAATGGAAATTACCGGGGGAGAACCGGATGTAGTAGGTCATGATAAAAAGACAGGTGAATATATTTTCTACGATTGCTCAGCGGAAACTCCTAAAGACCGAAGAAGTATTTGCTACGATCACGAAGCGCTGGAGTCGCGGAAAGCGAACAAGCCAAAAAATAGTGCTATGAATATGGCAGAAGAAATAGGTATTGAGATTTTAACAGAAGAACAATATCGGGAATTGCAGCAACTAGGAAAGTTTGATACAAAAACATCGAGCTGGATCAAAACACCTGTTGAGATCAGAAAACTTGGTGGTGCTGTCTTTTGTGATTTTCGATATAACACAGTCTTCTTGTATCACAACGGGGCAGAATCGTATTATGCAGTGAGGGGATTTCGTGGCGCATTAAGAGTTTAAATTCTTTCAAACTATGTCAAAGCGTAATACGAATCCCAAAGTTGATTTTGTTTTCAGTAAGGAAAAGAAGTGGCAGAAAGAGTTTGAGCAATTGAGAATGATTATTCTCGACTGCGAACTAACGGAAGAATTGAAGTGGGGGTCAGCCATGTTATATGTTTAATAAAAGTAACATCGTTTTAATACATGGTTTTAAAGAATACTGTGCGCTTCTGTTTTTCAAAGGTGCATTGTTGAAGGATGCTAAAGGTATTCTTGTTCAGCAAACGGAAAATGTTCAGGCAGCACGCCAGATTCGGTTCACCAATGTTCAGGAAATAGTGAAGATGAAGACCATCTTGAAAGCCTATATCTTTCAAGCCATTGAAGTGGAGGAAGCCGGTTTAAAGGTGGAACTAAAAGAGACGAAAGAGTTCCCAATGGCAGAAGAGTTCAAGGCTAAACTTGATACGAATCGCGCCTTGAAAAAAGCGTTTTATGAACTGACACCTGGGCGACAAAGAGGATACCTGCTTTATTTTTCTTCAGCAAAACAATCCAAAACACGAGAGTCTAGAATTGAGAAGTATACACCGCGCATTCTCGATGGGAAGGGATTAGAAGATTAGCAATTCGATAAGTAAATGGGTCTAGTGTAATTGAACGATGCACTTCACAATTTCTTTTTTGCCCGGATAGTTCAGATAAACGAGATACATTCCCGCCAGCGTGTCTATCATTATTTCTTCGTCACGATTGGAGTCGTTCATAACTTTGTAAAATAGTCGCTTCCCCGTAATGTCATGCACTTCAATTCCTAAAAGCTGAGGAGAAACGTTCGCGATCTTGAATCTTCCCTGTGATGGATTTGGGTAAACATAACTTTTCAGGAGTTGAGATTCGGTCTCTGCTGAAGTAATGATGTGAAAATCATAGGCATCAATTCCACCCACTGAAGTCACTGTAATAACTCCTTCATTTCTGAAAGTATCCACTGCACAGATCAACTCAGTCGAACTGGCAGTAAGAATGGTAAGTAGAATTCCATTAAAATCGACTTGATTACTTCCTATTGAAATTGAGTCAATTTCGGCAATGAATCCAGTTCCGGTAATGGTTAATGTTGAGTCACCCAGTGGCGAACCATAAATAGCATTGGTGATGACGGGAGCTACATTAGAAGGATTAAGATCTTGAATTGACATAAACGGTTCCATAGCAACAAAGAGCTTTCCACCCGATGATAGAATTGTTTTGCCGTGTCTGTATTGATACACCATACTATTATAATAAGAAGACCACTGCAGTTCACCATCAGAAGAAAATTTTGCAGTTAGACTCACCGGTTGGAAACCATTGCCCGGAAATTCATCCAAGAATCCTGCAAAGGCAAGACTGTCGCTGTTGGAGGTGCCGGTGATAAAGATATTATCATTAGGGTCAATCGCTAAGCCATACGCTTCGTCTTCGTTTTCACCACCTAAATAAGTAGCCCATATTTTATTCATGTTGTTGTCCATTTTCAGAACAAACATATCATAGTATCCTGCTAATGTTGTGTCATTTCCATGATAGGCTATATGGTCAGTAGCGGTAGTGAATCCTGTCGTCACCAGATTTCCTTCACTATCAAAAGCCATATCGGTAAATTCGGTATAATTCCACAGGTAATGCGTGTCGCCATAAAATGTTCCCCATAGTTGCTCACCATCAGGTGCAAACTTGGCTATGAATCCACAATGGTTATAATCAGGAGAAGGATTATTGAAGCCATTGAGTTCGATGTGATCGGAGCTTGATGTAAAGCCACCCATCCAAATGTTGTT
>DAIQPD010000275.1:0-4425 GCA_036787535.1 Chryseolinea sp. | reverse complement strand
TCCGGTAACATACAAAACAGAGATGCTCAGGATAAAGAAAGTAATCAGAATACGATACGAACTACCCCGCTTATTCTCCTTTAACATGAACTGCGGTAAAATACGATCGAGTGTCATTCTTTTAATTAAACCACCCACACCCACATAAGAGGTAAGTACCGCACCACTTAATACTAATACGGCATCAACGGATATAAGCGCACTTAACCATTGACCACCCGTGTTGAGACCAATATGCGATAGAAGTGCTTCCTGATGTTGAACAACATCACTTTTTGATAATACAAAGATGGCGACCAACGCCATTAAAGGATTGATAACCGTAACCGCCACCCACATGTTACGCAATGTTTTTCTGAAAACACCAGGCTGTTGTTCTTCCACGAAATTGGCCGAACTTTCAAATCCCGAAATGCCCAGCATGGCAGCACAGAAACCGAAAAAGATAGCAGAAGTAATACTTCCCTCTAAAGGCGATTTAAAATTGGTTATGGCAATATCAAATCCACTAAAGAAGACAAACCAGATACCGCTTCCGATCAAAAGCGCCATGGATGTTAGGTGAAAAACAAAAATAACAACAGCAACGATGGCAGATTCCGATATACCCCAAACGGTAAGCAAAAGAAAAAATAAAAGTAGTGCGCCTGTTGCCCAGAGAATGTGCAGCCAAGGAACCATCGTCTGTAAATAATGCATAGCCTCAGTAGCGGAGATTACTGCTGTGGCCATGTACGAAAGGATGGTGAGACAAGCGGCAACAGAAGCATTGCCTTTGCTGGTTGTATTCAAGAGTACATTATAGGCACCGCCATTCAAGGGCAGCGCTCCAACAACTTCTCCATAAATTTTTCTGAAAAGAAAGAGAACCGCTGCAACAATCAAGAGTGCGATCCACGCGTACTGTCCGGCATAAACAATGGTAAGGGCAGATACATACAAACACGATGACGTGATGTCATTTCCACAAATAGCAGTTGCCTGAAGTTGACTTAATTTTTTCGGATGAGTTGTCGTGGTTGTCATGTTCTTTATTGTGGCATTCGCCTGAATGTGATGTTCGAAAATTAAATTAATCTTGTGATCGATCAGGTTTCTGGACGGAATTTTTCATCGAAATCGTAAAGGATGGCACCTCGTAGTCTTTCGGTAAATAATTAGGAGGTATCGTTGTCATATTTCCATCGCGTGCTGCCCGGTAATGTGGCGAAAGTATTTCCACGCCACCTTCATTAAATTTATCTTGAATATTTTGATGAAGCAGAGAATAAATCACAGCCATCTTATCCGGCTGATTTGTAAACGCATTAATTTGATAGCCAACGTAAAAATCATCCAGACTGGTTTGCAGTACAAAAGGTTTTTTAGTTTCGTCCTTTAAAATTCCATCGGTAGCCAATGCAGCGCTGATCAATAGTTCATGCACTTGCTTCCAGGGCACATCGTAACCAATCGTAACACTCGTATGAAGTATAAGCCCTAACTCTTTTGCCGAAGTAGTATAGTTAACGGTGTGGCCTGAAAGTACGGATGCATTCGGAATAGTGATCTCCTCATTTTTGATCGTACGAATACGTGTTACCAGTAAAGATTTTTCAATCACATCACCAGTCAGCTCTCCTATCTTAATTCGGTCGCCTATTTTAAAAGGTCTCATATAGGTAATTACTAATCCTGCAACCGCATTCGAAATGGCAGAGGACGATCCTAATGAAAACAGAATGCCTAAAAATACCGATACGCCTTGAAAAACAGGAGAATCAGAACCGGGCAGATATGGAAAAATAATGATAAAGCTAAATGCATACACCAGAAACTTTACAATATTAAGAGTGGGCTTTGCCCAATCCGGATAAAATCCAGGTAATGTAAGCGCACCGCTGGCGATTTCACTTGCGATAAATTTCAAGAACTTAATAAAGTAATGTGTTACAGCACAAATGACTGCAATGCTGAAAAGGTTGGGCAGGTAAACAAACAAGCTTGAGAAAACTTTCTTCAGTGGAGACAGAATCCAGCCGATCAATGTTTCGGCAATGCCGCGTGTCCATGGAAACACACTAAACAATAAAGGCAAGGCAATGTATAATGCAAACGCAATAACAACCAACCTGAAAACATTAACCAAAAATAAAATAACCTTCAATTGCCGAGTGCTGTCTAGCAACTGATAGTTATTAAATCGGATTCCCGTTAGCACACCCTTTTTTAGATCATGTATTTTTTTGCTGATAATCCTGAAGCCATGATTGATGAGACGAATGACGAGGTAAATACCCAACAGGATAAACACAATAGCACCTATGCGTAAAGCAATATTCAATACGCTGTTGGCAGCGCGCTCCTCTTTAATAGCTTTACTAATCCTATCCCGGTACTCTAAAGCAAGTGCTTGTTGGTTAGTCGAAAACCAAAGTGCTTCCAATTCATTCACACTCATGATGACCAGTGACTGGTATACAATTTCAACATTGGTTTCAGTTTTAATTATGGCAAGCGAATCAGGTTCAAACTCTAAATCGCCATATAATTTTCTTATTTTTTCTCCTATGGCAATCGCCCGATCGCTGGCGCTGAATGAACCTACTTTTGTATAAACTATGAACAAGGTATCTCCAAATGGAGCTACCGGAAAACCAACTGCTGATAATTTTAATTTTGATAATTGCGTAAGCTGGTTCACCTTTTTTGTGGAGTCTTCCACTTCTATTTGCCGCAATTCCTCGCGGGCTTTGTTGGCATCTGTGCCCTTCAGGTTTTTGATTTCGTCAAGCAATGCAGTTCTTCGAATGGAATCAGCGCGATGTGTGCTGTCCATCTTCCTTAAAAGAAATGTTGTTTGTTCAGACGTACTGGAATCTTTTTTTTGAGCGAAAGAGACTGTGATTAAGGTAAATACGAATACGATGCTTAATAGTGTTTTCATGTATGGTATTTATTAGCTATTCGCTTTACATTTTTCTTGCAGTTAAAACTTATGAATATCAGGAAAATAACCTTGAATATTCCGAATTGTTCTAAAGTACAATTTTATTATTTGAACTTAGACGTAAGATGCGAAAATCAAATAACGAATAAATACATAAAGGGCATCTCTAAAAACTTTTCTTATGGCCACATCCATTCCCTTCTCCTGTCGAGAAGGATTGTGGATGTTTTTAGAGATGCCCTAACATGGTTGGGTAATGAGAAAATACCTGCGAGCAAAATGATGAGTTCAATAATTTCTATTTAACCGACTACATTTTTCGATTGACGATAACAGATTCTTATGAGGCTAAATAGTTGGGCATATCTATTTTCTTGGCTATTCTGAAAACCGAATTAATCAACCCAACATGGCTATAGGTTTGCGGATAATTGCCCCACTGTGAACCATCCAGTCCTACATCCTCGCTGAATATTCCAAGGTGATTGGAGAAGGACAATACAGTATCCAATGTTTTGCGTGCATCGTCTACTCTTCCGACACAAGCCAATGCATCGATGTACCAAAAAGTACAAACAAGAAAAGTGGCTTCTGGTTTTCCAAAATCATCCTGATGAACATAGCGGTAAAATAATCCCTGTTCTGTTTTTAAAAGAGCTTCGAGCTCGATCAAATGTTTTTTAGCCTTTTCCGATTTCGGATCAAGGTAGTTCATGGTGATCATCTTCAGTGTGCTGGCATCAAGGTGCTTTGCTCCCATCGCCTGAGTATAAACACCTGCCTCGGCATCATAGCAACGCTCAATCTGCTCGCTGGCTAATGCGCCAATACGTTTGGCTTTTCTTACCAGTTCGGGATCGCCTATAATTTCGCCAAGTTTTGCTGCCGCCTGACAACCAGCCCAATGAAAGAGCATGGTGTAAGTGTGTACTTGTTTTACATTTCTGAATTCCCAAAGTCCAGCGTCAGGCTCATTCATAGTTTTCTCAATCCAAAAGAGCAGTCGATCGAGAAGACCGCGATGTAAGCCGGTACCATGTGCCGACAATCGCTTATCGGAGAAGAGTGGAAGTAAACCGACCAGCACTTGTCCATAAACATCATTTTGAATCTGCTCATTTGCATTATTACCAATTCGTACTGGTTGATTACCGAGGTATCCTTCCAGCGGCAGATGGATTTCTTCAGCTGCCGGCTTACCACGAATGGTGTAAAGTGGCTGAATACGTTCCTGATGACGGGTAAGAATATTTTGTATAAATTCAAAATACTTTTCCAACTCATCAAAGTGACCCATTTCATTAAAAGCCTTCAGCGTGTAATACGAATCTCTAAACCAACAAAATCGATAATCCCATGTGCGCATGCTGCCGTGATGCTCGGGCAAACTTGTGGTACCAGCCGCAATGATTCCTCCTGTGTCTTCGTACTGATGAAGCTTTAACACCAGCGCAGAACGAATGACTTGCTCCTGATAAATATCGGGTACATAGGTA
>DAIQPD010000065.1:0-21718 GCA_036787535.1 Chryseolinea sp. | reverse complement strand
AAAAAGCCAACGAGTGAAGGTGTTGGCTTTTTGGATAATGGAAAAGGTCAACGTAAAGTAGGAGATCCTGACGTTTTGCAGGATCTCCTACTTTACGTTCACCTTTTCCATTATCCAAAAAGCCAACGATTGAAGGTGTTGTTCTTCTACCTTCGCTATTTGCAATTACCACTGGCTCGTTGCCTTCCATTACGGCTACACACGAGTTGGTAGTTCCTAAGTCTATTCCGATTATTTTTCCCATAATATTTTTAGTGTTTATGTTTCCTGGTTTAGTAAGCAGATTGCCCTCTTCAATGGTTATGCCAAGAGGTTTTTGATGGATTAAAATGCCACAATGTCAGTTTTTGACAGTAGACTATATGGCTTTATGCAGCCAAAAAAGGAATAATCTGATTTTTATTTCTCCTCCTGTAGAAGAGCCTCGTAAAGTATTTGGGCATCTTTGAATCCCCAATCTGAAAGCTGTTTATACATGGACAATGCTTTTCTGGATTTTCCCATCTCATTGTAAACTTTGGCTAGTGCATATCGCGCTTCCATGTTATCAAAATTTGTTTTTATGCACTTATTAAAGAGCACAATCGCTTTTTCAGGATTGTGATACTTATACTGTTCAATTAAGCCCTTATAATAGTAGAGTTTGGCATAGAGTACTTGTAATTGCTCCTCGGTTGTCAAAGACATTACTTTCGCAATTCTAAGTTCTGCATCGTTCCAGTTTTTCTGAGCGATATATATTTCAAGTGCCTTTACGTGAGACCAACAGAATTGAGGCAACTGGTTCGTCAACCTATCACATAACAGCAATGCATATGATGTATCTTTTGCCAGTAGATATTTTGAAACTACATCATTATAAATAGCCCAGTTTGTTTCAGCACGTTTTAGGAGCCGTTCTGAATCTTCCTTTGCTTCTTCACTTTTATTAAGCATGATGTAGCAATCAAACCTTGTTTCGATAGCCTTCCAGTCAGTTGTGTCCGCTCCAATTGCCTGACTTAAATCGGCTATAGCAGGTTCATAATAACCTTGTTCAAAGCGTATGATCCCGCGAAACCTATGACATACAGGAGAGGCTGGCTGGAGTCTGAACATTTCATCTAGATCTGAATTTGCATTCTTATAGTCATAAATTTTAAAATGATAGACGCATTTTTTAGCGTGCACTTCGAAAATATCATTATCATATTGAAGAGCACGATCATAATATTTTAAAGCTTGAGGATGATTATTTAAGTATTCATGCACAATTGCTTCGAGATAATAAATCGTGGACGCTTTCTCGATTCCTTCTGCCCTCTTCAGACAATCCAAGGCTTCATTTTCCTTACCTGCTATTAAAAGACAGAAGCCCTTTTTAAGAGAAGCGAATGCATCATCCTTAAGGCCATAACCATTTCGCATGATATATCTAGCAACTGCTTGAATATCGATTTGTTTATTTAAAAAAGTTAAAGAGCCCATAAACTTATCCTCATTAAGGTCTATGGAAAGCAAAGCTTTTCGAAGATCAATAAAAGCTTCATCAAATCGATTTAACTCAATATATAAATACCCGCGCATGCTGAGCATAAATACATTTCTGGGATTGAATGTAATGTAACGAGTCCAATCTTCCAGACATTTTTCATTTTGATTGGAGTATACGTAAAACATTCCACGCCAGAAGTAAGCCAACGAATTGGATGAATCCATCTCGATTGCCTTGGTAAAAAACTGAATCGAGGCCTCGCTATCTTTTGTTCCACGATAGTTTAACAGGCCTTCCATTACATAGGCTTTGGCAAATCGAGGATTTGCTTCATTACATTTTTTATAATATTCAAGAGCCTTGCCTGGGTCTGCCTGCATGAGATACAAACTTCCCAAATTAAAGTGAGCGTCAACCTGATTGTTATTTAAATGGATCGCCTCTTCATACAATTTCTCTGCTTCTGTATATTTTCCTTGTTGATGATAAAGTTCTCCTAATTCAAAGCATATCTCACTCTGATCTATTTTCATTTCCTTTGCATGAAGAAGATCTGTTTCGGCCTCCTTCAGTTCACCTTTCTTCTTATGTACAACACCACGATAATAATAGGCTACCCACAAAGTCGAATCCAGCTCGATGGCCTCCGATAAATTGGCAATTGCCAATTCAAGTTTATTTTCATCCAGAAAATTAAGGCCCTCATTCAATGCCACCTGAACAGTACCTTTCTGGTCCCATTTAAAGTTCACGGGTAAATGATCGGATAGGTCAAGCAGTGGTAAGGAGTTTTCATCAAAATACCTTGCGAGACTAATTTGGGCATGGACTATCGAAGTCACACACATCAAAACAACGTAAATAAAAAGACTTTTCATTTCATTAACCCGTTACTGTGACCATTCCGTTGGTGTTCTGTCCCAGCGATGATCTTTTAATTCTTTTAATAATTCATCACTTAGTTTTTTTCCATCGCTTGTCGCCATGTTCGCCTCTACATTTCGAACCTTACGCATGCCTGGTATAATCGTGTGAACATCATCATTACTCAGAATAAATTTAAGCGCCATTTGTGCCATCGACATCCGTGATGGAACAAGTGCCTTTAAATCATCAGCACGCTCAACACTGGGAATTAAATTTTCCGGAACAAAATAAGTAGCGCGCCAATCGCCTTTCGGGAATGTTGTATCCTTTGTTAGTGTACCAGTTAATGTTCCTTCATCGAAAGGTACGCGGGCAATCACACCGATATCTAATTTTTTACAAAGCGGAAACAGATTATCTTCTGGTGCCTGATCGAAAATATTATAGATCACTTGTACTGTATCGATAAGTCCTGTCTTTAAGGTATTCAATACATTATCGGGTTCCCACCGATTTACACTGACTCCAAAATGCTTCACCTTACCTTCTTTCTTCAACTTATCAACAGCAGTTTTCCATTCGTCTTTGTTGGCCCAGCTATCTTCCCACACATGAAATTGTTGCAAGTCGATGCGATCTACCTTTAAATTTTTTAAACTCTTTTCGGTGTATTCAATAATATGATCAGCCGGAAAACATTCATCAATCGTGAACGATGGTTTCGATGGCCATGTAAAATTCTTTGCGGGTATTTTAGTAGCAAAGTGAAATTCTTTCCCTGCATACTGGCGCATCAGCTTGCCTAG
Organism: Chryseolinea sp.; assembly: GCA_036787535.1. Taxonomy (GTDB): domain Bacteria; phylum Bacteroidota; class Bacteroidia; order Cytophagales; family Cyclobacteriaceae; genus Chryseolinea. Next base: position 18,571 of record DAIQPD010000065.1, on the reverse strand, counting down.
AATTTGTTCGCTAACACCATCGGCATAAGCCCAGGCTGTATCAAAAAAATTGCAACCCAGTTCAATGCCTCTGGCAAGTGCTTCATCAATCTCAGACTTCTCAACCCCTTTCCAACCGGCCAATCCCCACATACCATAGCCTATTTCACTTACCTTAAAATTTGTTCTTCCTAATCTTCTTTGCAGCATAGCAGTATAAAATTGAGTGGTCAAGTTACTATTTACTATGCGACTCTAAACTGCAAAGCCCGGACTTTTCTTACTTTTGCCCCTCAATAAAGTTAAAAGTTAATGGTTAACGGTTAATAGGCCTTCCTCTTACTCGTCAGCCCACAATTAACTAATAACTATTAACTGATAACCACACTAATGACACTCGATCAAGAAATAGCCAAACGCAGAACTTTCGGAATTATAAGTCACCCCGATGCCGGCAAAACTACCTTAACTGAAAAATTACTTTTGTTTGGAGGTGCCATTCAAAAGGCTGGTGCCGTAAAATCAAGTAAAATTAAAGACCATGCCCGCTCCGACTGGATGGAGATTGAGAAGCAACGTGGTATTTCAGTGGCTACCTCTGTAATGGGTTTTAATTACAAGGATGTAAAAATCAATTTGCTTGATACTCCTGGTCACCAGGATTTTGCTGAAGATACTTATCGCACGCTCACTGCCGTGGATAGTGTAATCATGGTGATTGATTGCGTAAAAGGTGTAGAGATGCAAACCGAAAAACTCATGGAGGTTTGTCGCATGCGCAACACGCCTGTAATTTGTTTTATCAACAAACTCGATCGCGAAGGACAAGATCCGTTTGAGTTGCTGGATGAAATAGAAGAGAAGCTCAATATTAAAGTGCGACCACTAAGCTGGCCTATTAATATGGGGAAAAACTTTAAAGGCGTGTACAGTTTATATGAAAAGAGCCTGAATCTTTTTAGAGGAAGTAAGGTAACGGTAGAAGAAGGTATTGCGATCAGCGACATCCATGATGCAAAACTCGATGAATATGTTGGCGAGAACAATGCAAAACAACTTCGTGCTGATGTTGAATTGATAGAAGGTGTCTATCCTGATTTTAAAGTAGAAGATTATCTGGCTGGGAAAATCGCTCCTGTATTTTTTGGTAGCGCAGTAAATAACTTCGGTGTACAAGAGTTGCTCGATACGTTCATTCGCATTGCACCACCACCAATAGCACGCGAAACAACTTTGCGATTAATTGAACCTGACGAAAGTAAATTCACTGGTTTTATTTTTAAGATCCACGCCAACATGGATCCAAAACACAGAAACAGAATTGCCTTCTTGAGAATATGTTCCGGTAAGTTTGAACGTGGAAGTAACTATTATCATGTGCGTCAGCAAAAAGGAATTCGTTTTTCAAACGCTACTGCGTTCATGGCACAAGATCGAGAAACGGTTGAAGAAGCATGGCCTGGTGATATTGTGGGTTTGTATGATACCGGTAATTTAAAAATTGGTGACTCCATTACGGATGGTGAAAAGTTAATGTACACCGGCATACCAAGTTTCTCTCCTGAAATTTTCAAAGAAGTGGTGAATATGGACGCCATGAAAACCAAACAACTTGAAAAAGGATTACTGCAATTAATGGAAGAAGGCGTGGCGCAGTTGTTTACCTATGAGTTAGGAAAGAAAAAAGTAGTAGGTGTTGTAGGTGCACTGCAGTTTGAAGTAATTCAGTTCCGCTTAAAGAACGAATACAGTGCCACTGCACAATTTGTTCCTCAGCATATTTTCAAAGCATGTTGGATCAGCAGCAAGGATCCAAAAAAATTAGCGGAGTTTATAAATTCCAAACAACGCCACATCGCCCGCGACAAAGACGACAAGCTTGTGTTCATGGCCGAATCAAAAGCGTGGTTACAAATGGTGCAAGACAATTTTCCCGATATTAATTTTCATTTTACTTCGGAGTTTAAGGATTGAAAATTAGTTTCAAATTTTTACACAACTGCTCAAAGTGGCATTTTCTTATTGAGTAGTTCAATGAAAACTTAAAGGTGAAGCATTTCAAAATAACCCATTGTTGTAACCACTGATGAATTAAATATGAAAAAAAGATTGCCCTTAGTTGTATTTGCATTTCTACTATTCGAAACTATCTCCTTCTCTTCTTTCGGCCAAAGACTTGTAACCGGTCGAGTTGTTGACAAGGAATCAGGAAAGGCATTAAAGGAAGCCACAATAAAATTAATGGGAACAAGTATTGAGACTAACGTAAATGTCCTGGGTTTTTTTCAATTGCAAATTGATAGCATTGATCAAATATTAATTAATAGTGCGGGGTATGACATTGCTACTGTCAAAATACCAAATGCAGATAACTTTAAAATTGAAATGATTCGAGTGCCTCTTTTCACTGAAGAAGAAAAAAAGTATTTAGATGATTTAGGATTTCCGTGCGATAGATCGACTGCAAAATCATATCAGGTTATAAAGCCTCACCCAAAGGAGCCAGCTAAATTCTTGGTACATGAATATGATTTAGCCAACAAAATAAAACAAATAGGAACCTATTCAGATAATGGGATATACGTAAGGGATGGACATTTTACTTTATACTATGCCAATGGCCAACCAATCGAGGAGGGCTTTTACATAGATAATTCAAAAATTGGAAAATGGATTGAATGGTATCCAAATGGCAAGATAAAAGAAGAGAGCTTTCGCGAGAAGTCCTTTAATGGTTTTAGTGAATTTAAGATTCTAAATTTCTTTGACTCACTAGGTAACGCTTTAGCAATTAATGGAGAGGGTCAATACATTATCGAAGAAGATGCGCCTTTAGTTTATGGAAAGGGTTCAATTAAAAATGGGCTAAAAACCGGAAAATGGACCGGGTATTTTAAGAATGGAGAAATTGCATATGAAGAAGAATATAAAGAGGGTAATTTGATAAAGGGTTTGAGTTACGATTCTTTAAGGAATGAATACATATATGATAAAATTAGTGAATCTAATATCATAGAAGTATACGAGTTTATTTCAAAAAATATCAAATATCCAGCAGATGCAAAGAGAAGTAATATTCAAGGAAAAGTAATTATTCATTTGGTTATAGGTTCCGAAGGTAAAATTTTAAAATCACGAATTGCAAAAGGAGTTGGAGGCGGTTGTGACGAGGAAGCTCTAAGAGTGGTCTTAAAATATAACGGCAACTGGAATGACAGCAAAAGAAGAGGGCAATCAGTAAAAACAATTACTCCAAAATCTTTATACTTTCCAATCAATTTTAAACTAGGATAAAACAAATTAAAAGTAGAACACTATCCTCAGCATTTGTTGGCGTTCGACACCACAAAGGTTTCAGGAATATTTGGAGATAAGTATTATATTCACATCATGAAAATTCTAGCTTCAAAAGAACTTCCTTCAACAAAAGACTTGGCTGACATCTTGCAAAAAGAATTCAGTAATCGCTACTCGTGCAAACTCTTTGGACTAGGTAAGGACAAAACTATTTTAGTCAAGCAGTCTGCTTTCGTTAGCACTCAAATTACAATCAGAGGTAATGAGATAACCGTACAGGGAATGCCTTCACAATTTCTAGCTGTTATTGGCATGACTGAGGGAGCCGTTCTTATGATCCTTTTTCTGGGTTGGGTATTGCGTGCTCCATGGAAGAAACTTGAAAAGGAGGTTGCTGTTTTTCTACATGAGCGTTATCATTAATAGCACCTGTTGGCGACAAGGGCATAGAGGTAATGCCGGATTTCAATTTTTTTGAAAAAAATAACAGGAGTCTATAATAGAATACATGCAACAAGAATTTGTTTCTCTTTAGATTTTGGCTTACCCAATACCAATTCACCAATTTTACATTATATGTTAGGCAGCGGATTTCTCTCTCAGATGAATGAAACCAATAAGCAGAATCGAGAGATGCTTAAGAAGAAAAAGCATGAACCCTTTTCCAGAAACGACATAAAAGATAAGCCAGAAAAGGAAACCTTGACTGACTCCAAGAAGATGACAGTGGTTGAAAGAGAGCTATTCTTAAAGGAAGTAAACTTGCAAAGGAAACGCGAGGATATTAAAAGAATTAAAATTCTACTTGTTTCCATAGTCGCTACAGCTATTTTGATCTACATTGTGTACTCTCAATTTATTGATTACCTAATTGAATTTATAACCTTCAATAAATAAGGTATTTTAATTTACAATCCTTACTATCAAAGAATACCAACAAGGGAACTTTAAAGTGAGGACTTATAAAAACACTTTTTCTTTAAAGGACTTGTAACATGACAGACAAGAATACGTCTTCCTTGCATTAATCCTTCCCTATGCTCCGAAAAATCATCAGCTCCTTCGCTTTAGCATTCTCCAACATCCGTTCTAATATTTTTCATACCATTCTTTCTGTGTTAGGTATTGTGATTGGTGTAGGTGCACTGGTTTCTATTCTCTCGCTGATTGACGGCATGGAAGAGTTCGCGCGCGATCAGATTTCACAAACTACTTCTTTGAATGCCATCGTAATCCAAAGTGAACCATACGAATCTGTAAACTCTGTTCGACTCCGAAAAGATAGCATTGCAGTCATTGATCACAACGACTATGTTAAACTCACACAGTCGTTAAGCAAAATCGTAAAACCTTTTATCTGGACTTCCTCATCTGATGCCGTGATCGTACAAGGAAAAACCATTGGTGCATTAATCGTAGCTACAGGAGCCTCTTTTGAACCTGGTCCGTTGTCATCACATGCCGGATTTTCGGAAGAGCAAATGAACAGCTCTGAAATAACCGCATTTGTAAACACTGCCTTTATTAACGCAGCTAAGTTTGAATCAAATAAAAAGTCCATTGGTCGCGAAATTGTTTACAAGGGAAGATCTTTAAAAATTACGGGCGTGGTGACTGAAGATAAAAATGAAGCTCCCAAAATATATTTTCCAATAACACATCTTACGGCTCAAGAGCTTAAAGATTCTCCTGCTCAATTACTTCTCGAAGCAGCAAAAACAGAAGAGATACCTGCATTAAAAGAAGAAATTTCTTCCTGGTTGAAACAACACTATAAACATGCCACTTCCGACTTTAAAATTCTAACCAACGAATTTCGCATCGAACAAGCCGCACGAGGTTTTTTACTCTTTCGCGTCATCATGGGATTGATCGTAGGTATCTCGGTGGTAGTCGGGGGAATTGGTGTGATGAATGTGCTATTGATTTCAGTAACTGAACGCACGGCCGAAATAGGTATTCGCAAAGCAGTTGGCGCAAACAGACGCGATATCATTTTACTTTTTTTATCAGAGTCCATTACTGTTTCTGCTTTTGGAAGTTTCCTTGGTTTGATCTTCGGAGTTGGAGCGACCATGATTATCATTCCCATTGTAAAGGCCATCACCAAAGTACCTTTTCAGGCAGCATACACTCTGAATACCTTTCTCATCATCTCCATCATCTCATTGCTTATCGGTATTATTTTCGGAACCTATCCGGCACTTCGGGCATCCAGGCTTGATCCGGTGGAAGCGATCCGACATGAATAGTATGAAATCTTCAAAATGAAACTACCTATCGTTAGGATAATTACGAAGATTCAAATCTTTATTGGCTCACCTTCCAACTTCCGATTTTAATTATTTTCTTTGCTCGCTTTTCAAAACAACACTATGAACACTTTATCGAATCGAATCAACGCCATTCAGGAATCAGCAACATTGGCCATGGCCGCCAAGGCAAGAGAATTTAAAAACAAAGGTATCGATGTTATCGGCCTGAGCTTAGGTGAGCCTGATTTTAAAACGCCTCAACACATTTGTGATGCAGCGAAGAAAGCGATCGATGAAGGAAAGTATTTTGCGTATCCTCCGGTAGCTGGGTATCAGGATTTGCGCGAAGCCATTGCCGCTAAATATCAAAAAGAAAATAATGTTCCATACAAAGCAGAGAACATTGTAGTATCCAATGGTGCAAAACAATCCATTGCTAACGCGATGTTGGCATTGCTTAATCCGGGCGATGAGGTAATTGTATTTTCTCCATACTGGGTTAGCTACGATGCTTTAGTTCGGTTAACAGAAGCAACACCAGTTATTGTAAAAGGTGGAATTGAAAATGATTTTAAAGTAACCGCAGCACAACTTGAAGCAGCGGTAACTTCAAAAACAAAAATGCTTATCTTCTCTTCACCGTGTAATCCTACAGGCTCTGTGTTTTCGAAGAAAGAACTGGAAGCCATTGCAGCGGTAGTATTGAAGAATCCAAACATCATTGCTATTGCTGATGAGATTTATGAGCACATCAACTTTACAGGCGAGCAGGTAAGTCTGGCTTCTTTCCCGGGCATGTTTGATCGTACCATAACAGTAAATGGTTTTGCGAAAGGCTATGCTATGACAGGCTGGAGAGTAGGATACATTGCAGCACCAAAATGGATTGCTGATGGATGTAACAAGGTTCAGGGACAAATAACCTCTGCCAATTGCTCCATTGCTCAGCGTGCTGCTCTTGCTGCGATTACCGGTGACATCGCTCCTACCTTAGTCTTTGTTGAAGAATATCGCAAGCGCAGAGATATTGTTTATGGTTTGCTGAAAGAAATTCCTGGTGTAAAAGCAAACTATCCTGAGGGTGCATTTTATTTCTTTCCTGATGTCAGTTCTTATTATGGAAAGAAAGACGGTTCAACTGTTATTAATAATGGTGATGATTTTTGTTTATACATGTTAGAGAAAGCGCACGTATCGCTTGTGCCGGGTGGTGCGTTTGGCGATGAAGCATGCGTGAGACTTTCGTATGCAGCTTCTGAAAAAGATTTGAGAGAAGCATTGAAAAGAATGAAAGATGCTTTGGCTTTGTTGAAATAAAATTAATTCAATCCGATAAAAACAAAAGAGTCCCGCGTATCGCGGGACTCTTTTGTTTTACAAAAAAAATGATTGTTACATTTTTATTCAGTATGTTTGAACTGTTATATCCGATACCTTAAAACTCGTTAATATGAAAAATTACTTACCACTTCTTGCATTTTCTTTTTTCTCAATTCTAGCATCGTGTGATGAGCAAATTCATTAAAGTCCCTACGGGTCTACTTTTTTATCAAATGTTTTAAGTTTTGAAACAAACGAACAATTTGATTCGGTCACAAATAAAATACTATCTATGACTGATCAAGAATTGGATAATTGGGAAAAGGAAAACTCATTTGTTTCGTACCGCAGCGTTTTTAAGAATGCTAATAAGGAGTGGTTGGAAATTACAACAATAAGCGCGCAATCTAACTTTTTAAAAAAATATCAAGATATCTTATCGTTAGTTGATAGTACTTTAAAACCATCTATAGACATCTATCTATATCAATCCATTGTTAGCCGTGAAGGAATTTACCGAACAAATGGATATGTAAATAAAGTAATAGGAGATTACATAGTCTCTGTTAAAGAAAATGAACTTTCAAAGTTAAACAATATTAAATCCATCAGGATTGACAGTAAAAATATACCTATTCATGAAGATGGTGTAAAGATATTTAAATTTACTAACTCAGATTCGAATTCTAATTCACGGATAAGCACTACATGTGGAACTACTATGGTAGCTGAATACTTTGACAATAATCGAAAATGCAGCGATGACAGACGTGTTTACATTTCAGCTAAAAGTTATATAAAATTCTCAACTAATTTTGAAGGCGATTGGCGTCAACCAAGGGTTGAAATTAAAGTTTGGGGAACAATAAGAAATTCGTGGTGTAACTGGGGGACATATCAGACTCAATTGCAATATCGAAATGTATCTTTTTCAATAATGGCATGGATAAGACAAGATGGTATAAGTTCCCCACTATTATATACAAGAAGTCTTTCAGACTATGCTCCTATAGGTGATCGCTATGATCTTCCTTGGGATCAACCTATTGGAAATCCGGTACTCAATCAGGTCATAACCGCTTCTGCATTTACCACACTTCATGCTGAAGGATCGAGTCGAGGAGTTTCGGGTAATTGGGCTATATTAGACTGTCAATAAAAATTTACTTATAAAGTTGTAGCTATGAAAAAATTCATTTTTCTAATAATTATTATTCCGCTTTTTATATCATGCGATGAACAACTTGCGAATCAAGAGGCATCCTTTTGCCAAAATACTATGACATTTAAATCAATTAATCATCTCAATTCTATAGCTGATAAAATATCGGGAATGAGTGATTTCGAGTTGGATAACTGGGAAAAAGAAAATTCGTTTGTTTCATATCGAAGTGTTCTCAGAGAGGCCGAGAAAGAATGGATTACGATAACAACTCAAAAGGAAAGATCAGATTTTTTAAAAAAATATGAAGACATCCTCACTCTAACCGATAGCACGCTTAAGCCGTTAATTGACATTGGGCTGTATCAATCTATTGTCAATCGTGAAGGTATATATCAGACAAATGGTTCTCTGAATAAATTAATTGGAGACTTTATAGTTTCTGTTAAGAATGATGAATACAAAAAAATAGAGAATTTAAAATCAATAGACATTAATGAACAATTACCTAAGACGGCAGGGGTCAAAATAATTAAATATACAGGCGATGATTTCAATATTAATTCGAGAACTAAGAGCGCGTGCTCAACTTTTGTTCAGGCATCATATTTCGATAATCATAGTCAATGTAAAGATGATAGAAGGGTTTATGTTTTAGGGAAATCGTATATACTTTTTTCAACTAATTTTGAAGGAGATTGGCGACAACCGAGAGTGGATATTGAAGTGTACGGAACGAAACGGAGTGGAGTCTTCTGTAATTGGTCAGGGTACTGGACTGTATTGCAATATCGCAATGTTTCATACTCCATAATGGCATGGTCAGTTCAAAACGGTATTGCAACCCCCACGTTGATAAGCAAAAGTATACCTGATAACTTCAACGAGAATGAATACACAGTTCTCAAGAATGATATAGCTGTTGGATCATCCGTTCTTAATCAATCTATATCAGCTTCTGCATTTATAACACTTCATGCTGAAGGTACAAGCCGTGGGGTATCAGGTAATTGGGCCGTAGTTGATTGTCGATAAAAAATTATAAAACATCTATGTTATGAAACATCTAACTATTCTTGTTGCGTTTCTTCTTTCAACACTCATCGTTCTCGGTCAATCCGAAAAGGGATATCTCTCAAATAACAAAATAATATATACTGGATTTTTTAGTGTTGGACGTTCAACTTTTAAGTCGAGCCTTTCTGCTCCATCTGCATTTCCCACTCTTGAATTACGGATGGGTGCGGGTATCAGCAAATCGTTAGGGGAAATTATTGAACTGCGATCACGACTAGCGTTTGGCGTAAAGTTTAAAAGAGAAGCATATAATAAACCAGGGCAGTCCTATGTTATAGGACCTCCATTTATGGAATTAGATGAAGTGTCTAGTAGTCGTAACCATTACTTTCTCGAAATTCCATTAGTGATTCAATTCAATTTACCGCATCCAAAATTAGGATTTAATATTGGTGCCAATTATCGGTTCTTTTTACCTAATAATAGTGATGTGGATTTTCTAACAAACAGGAGCGATCTCGGGATTATTACAGGCCTTACTTATCGTGGCTTCGGCAGATTAGAAATTGGTATGGACTATTATTTCGGGATCACAAAACTTTACAGCAGCGCTGGAACAATTGATACCACTGAATTTGAACTTAATACTCGAAATCAATTTGCTCAAATTAGAATTGAATATGCTTTGAGGAAAAAGAAATAAAAGCGACAGGCATATGGGCTCTGACTAAAAAAACTTAGAGATGCACTGAAGCGTATGCAAGACTTTTCGGTTTTATTGAAACAGAATTATTTCAATCTTATAAACAAAAGAGTCCCGCGATACGCGGGACTCTTTTGTTTAGGCGCAATTCAAATTGGCGCGATGGACTAAAGTCCATTTGTAAGAGTTATGAAATAACCACGCACTTAAGTGCGTGGTTATTTGTACAACTTTAGCGAGTGGGCTTTAGCCCTGATAAAATAAGGCTGGCGATAAATGGTTATGCAATCCTTTTGTCTTGGTAATCTCCATCTTCATTCATCACTTCGGATCAAGAATTAAATTGATGCGCTGAATGCAATCGTCCAAATGATACTTTGTAATCGTATCGGTTGTACCTACCATTGCTTGTGTGAGCTGAGAACGAAGAACTTTCAATTCTCCGCGCACAATTGGTCTTATATCCGACTGGCTTACATTAATCGGTGTATATCCTGAAAAAGAACGAAAGCTGGCAGGTGGTGCTGGTAATTCTTCTTTCATTAAAAATTCCAAACGCTCAATGTGCGCGCGTTGTAAATTTCTGCGATAGGTATCAATCGATTTTCCACTTTTTAATTCAGACCATAAACCAGAACGGATATCGCTGAAAAGTTCAAGCGGTGTATACGTTTCCTTACCCAGCATTGCTTCGGCTTCAATAAGTCTGGCAATACGACTTGGTTCTAATAGTTGATTTAATGTAGTTGCTTGTGCTGCACGGATTCGTTCTATTGCTCCGGCATGTTCAATTTTTCGTAAGATGTTTTGATCGATCATCCATGTTGGAGTGGAGAACGTTTCGCGTTGCAAATAACTCATGGCATCCTTTTGTGTAACCTTTGCTACCGGAACAAAAACATTTCCGCTCTGATCATACGATTTAAAAGTTTCATACACTCCACCAATGTTAGACTTTACATGTCCATTGTATCGATTCCATTGTGTCAGAACTTGTCCGTATAGTTCTTCTAAGTCTCCATAATCTTTTCCGTTCTCAGAAGTCCAGGCGATCAGATTCGGAATAATGCGCTTAAGATTAGCTACACCATAGGTACTTGCCTTCATTGCATTGTTACCTAAATCTTCAGTTTGCGATCGTGGATCAATTGGATTAAAAGTTTGTCTTCCGAAAAAATAAATCGGGTTATTCGCTTTCTCTACAATCCACGTATTTAAAATTTCTCTCTCATCGTCCGGAGTTTTAGCAGAAGGCATATAAGAGTAGCCCCACTTAATGGCATACTTATCATATTCACCTATGCCTGGCATTAGCTTAACATCTTTATCTCCTGGTTGAGCTACATAGTTAAAGCGCGCATAATCCATAATGGAAGGAGCTGTACTCATGCGGTTTGTAAAACTTGCTGAACGAAGTGAATCTACCGGATAGGCAAAGCTCGATCCCATGTTATGAGGAAGTCCAAGCGTATGCCCCACTTCGTGTGAGGAAACAAATCGAATGAGTTGACCCATTACTTCATCTTTAAATTTCACTTCACGAGCATCAGGATTAATAGCGGCTGTTTGAATGAAGTACCAGTTACGCAATAAGTTCATCACGTTATGATACCAACCTATATGGCTTTCTAAAATCTCACCTGAACGAGGATCATGAACATTAGGTCCGTATGCATTTTGAATATCGGAAGCGAAGTAGCGAATAACAGAATAGCGAGCATCATCCGGACTCCAATCCGGATCTTCCTGGGGTGTTGGCGCGTCTTTAGCGATAATAGCGTTTTTAAAACCCGCACGTTCAAAGGCAATGTTCCAATCGTTTACACCTTGCTTCAGGTAAGGCCTCCACTTCGCAGGCGTTGCGGGGTCAATGTAATAGACAATTTGTTTTTTGGGTTCAACCAATTCTCCGCGCAAATACGCGGCTTCATCTTTCGGCTCAAGTTTCCATCGAACGATATAGCTGCGTTGCTTTGCTCTTTGTTCATCAAGTCCATAATCAATCTGACTTCTGCTAAAATATCCAACACGATTATCACGAAGTCTCGCCTTCATTGCCTTCTTCGGAAGGAGGATCATTGAATTATTAATTTCCAATGAAATTGCACCTGCCTGTGAATTCGATGGAGCATCTGAGGATTTGTAGGTAACAACATTTTTAGCTTCGATATTGATTGGAAAACTCTTTATGGTTTCAATAAAACTTCTGCTTTCGTCAAACGATGAAATTTTATATTGTTTGCGATCTGCATCGTCAAAACCAAAAGCAGGAACATCTTTCGTGAATAATGATGTCACCTCAATTACAACAGAACTTGAATCCTTACCGAAAGCCTTGATGTCAAGCGATTGTATGATGGGTTCGAAATTTGAATTGCGAACTGAAATGGCAACCGGAAGAGAATCATTCGCTACGTTATTATACGAAACAATGCGAAGCAGAATCTTTTTATCCTTGCGCTCCCATCTCAAAACAGAATTGTTGAGTTGTTCACCACCATATCCAATTTTATCAGCTGTCTTGGAAATGCGTGTTACCATTAACATTTCCCGGCCAAGCAATGAATCAGGTATTTCATAGAAGTATTTATCATCGATTTTATGCACAGCAAAAAGACCTGCATCGGTTACTGCTTTTGATGTAATTACTTTTCCGTAGGGTTGAATACCGTCTTTCTTTTCATCCTTTTTCTCCGCTGGTGGTGCTGGAGCCTCAGTGGATTTTCCTGACTTCTTATCCTTCTTTTTTTGAGCCAATGCCTCTGGGCCGACCATAAAGAAAAGTATGGCCATTATCATGGCATACTTTAATGAGTAAACTGTAAAGTGTTTTTGCATAATTATTCGGTTAATGAAATGGTAGTTACGCACTTCATTGCAATCAGCCACCTCCTCTAAGATTAAAGGCAAAACAAATTGATGAGTGGATTGAGTACGTCAAATCTTTTCCATCTTTGCAGGAATACAAAATCTATTTGCTGATATCGAACAAACTTATCAGAGCATGAAAACCATCATTCGCATCGGAAAAAAGGAAGATCTTCACAGTGTACTAAACCTTGTGAAAGAGCTTGCCGCATATGAACGTGCCGCTCATGAAGTGATCAACACCGTTGATCTAATGGAGCAAGACGGCTTTGGTCAAAATCCGATTTATGGTTTTTTCGTTGCAGAATCAAACGAAACAATAGTAGGTATTTCTCTTTATTATTGGCGGTATTCCACATGGAAAGGCAAGCGACTTTATCTCGAAGATATTGTCGTAACGGAAAGCCAACGTGGCAACGGTATCGGTAAATTGTTATTTGATCGGACACTTCAACATGCACTCGATCAAAATTGCTCGGGTATGATGTGGCAGGTATTAGACTGGAATGAACCGGCCATTAATTTTTATAAAAAATACGGATCAAAACTGGATGGTGAATGGATCAACTGTTCATTGGAGAGAACACAGATTGAAAACTTACTTCATCCCAATGCAGTATAAAAAACAGAAGCCGTAATTTCAATCCGGTCCTAAGCCTCCTCCAGTAAAGTCCTGAAGGTAACATGCCTGTTCTGGAAATAAATGCGGTGTTCTTCCATTAAAGCCGGGGCATATTTATCGAGGAATAAATTAACGTGTTCGATGGTTTCTGCAAAGTATTGAACGCTATAAGACACCGATCCTTCACCATCATCGTGTAGAACCTTGTAGATCTTCCAACTTACAAACAAACCGGTGTCCATCGTTTTAGGCACACCTGTTTCTTTCATCCACTGAAGCCAGTCTTGTTCTATTTCTTTGTCGATACCGAACGTTTCATTATACAATAACATACGGCAAAGTTAGAAGTCTTTATAGTGTTATCCAATGATCGGAATACTTTGGGCGGCAATAAACGAACTTTAGTATTTTCGCTCAGGGTTACAATTTGCACAAACCTTTTGAATATTACCTTGTTAAACGGGTCTGAAATCTTCTTCATGAAAAAGTTATACATTTTCTTCTGGCTTGTTATTTTGTCAACATGCGCATTGGCGCAGGATGGAGTTATAAAAGGGAAAATCACCAACAAGGTTAACAATGAACCGGTGCCTTTTGCCAGTATTGTTATTCAAGGTACAACTACCGGAACGACATCCGATGAGAACGGTGTGTACGAAATTAAAAATCTTCAACCCGGACAATATAATCTTGAAGCTTCATTTGTAGGATTTCAAAAACTAGTGGTCTATGAAATTCAGGTAACAAATGCGCGAACAGCATTCGTTGATTTTGCCATGAGCGAAGAGTCAAAGACGTTAGATGAAGTCGTTGTTTCAGCTTCCAACACGTTTACTAAATCAGACGATTCACCATTATCCTTGCGCACGATTGGCCCCACTGAGATAAAACAAACACCAGGCGGGAATCGCGATATATCAAAAGTGGTTCGGTCACTCCCCGGTGTTGCCTCCACTCCTTCCTTCCGAAATGATATTATTATCCGTGGTGGAGCGCCTAGTGAGAATACCTTTTACCTGGACGGAATTCAGATTCCGGTGATCAATCATTTTCAAACTCAAGGCTCATCGGGCGGGCCGGTTGGCATTATCAATGTTGACCTTTTAAAAGAAGTAAGTTTTTATTCAGGTGCATTTCCGGCCAATCGAGGAAACACCATGAGCTCTGTTTTTGATTTTCAATTGAAAGACGGGCGAACCGACAAGTGGACTATGAATGGTGTTGTTGGCGCAAGCGATTTAGGTATTACGTTCGATGGACCGATTTCATCCAAATCTTCTCTTGTTTTTTCTGTGAGACGCTCCTACTTGAAATTTCTGTTCAGCATTTTTAATCTCCCCTTTCTTCCGGTGTATAATGACGTGCAGTTTAAATACAAGTATAAGCTCAACGACAAAAATCAAATTACTGTATTGGGCATTGGGGCTATTGATGACTTCACTTTGAACTTCGATGCACCATCAAAATCCAAAACAGAAGCCGACCGCGAAGAAGCCGAATACATTCTCAACATTCTGCCCGTATCAACACAATGGAATTATACTATCGGTGCAAAGTATGATCACTTCCGTAAACACGGAACAACCAGCGTGGTGTTGAGCCGAAATGCGCTCAACAACAATTCGATTAAATATCAAAACAACGACAGTTCCGATCCCAACAACCTTGTGCAGAATTATAACTCGCGCGAAACCGAAAATAAGTTTCGCGTGGAAGACTTTTACACAAAGCAAAATTTTAAAATCAATTATGGTATTAGTCTGGAACAGGCGCAGTATGACACGGATGATTTTTCGAAGATTGTGACGCAGGGGGGTTTAACCATTCGTGATTTTTCTTCTTTATTAAAATTAACAAAGTGGGGATTCTTCGGACAAGTAAGCAATACCTTTAACCAACGACTCACGCTATCCTTTGGACTTCGGGGAGATGCCAACAATTATTCAAGTGAAATGAATAACGTCTTCGATCAGCTCTCTCCTCGTTTGTCTGCTTCGTACGCCATTACCTCAACCATCAACGCTAACTTCAATACCGGTATCTATTACCAATTGCCTGCTTACACCGTGTTGGGTTATCGCAATTCACAAACCAATGCGTTGGAAAACAAATCGAATGGCGTGAAGTATATTCGAAGCAAACATCTGGTGAGTGGATTGGAATTTAATCTGCCACGCAACTCAAGAATAACCGTAGAGGGATTTTATAAATTATATGATCAGTACCCATTCTTATTAGAAGATTCCATCTCACTGGCCAACCTGGGTGCCGACTTTGGAATTATTGGAAATGCCCCGGTGAACTCAACATCCAAAGGACGTAGTTACGGACTTGAATTTTTATTCCAACAAAAACTCTATAATGGTTTTTATGGCTTGGTCGCATACACCTTTGTGCGAAGCGAGTTTCAAGACAAGACTGGAAAGTATGCACCATCGTCATGGGATAATCGTCATCTTGTAAGTCTGACAGGAGGGAAAAAATTTGCCAAGAACTGGGAGGTTGGCGTGCGCTGGCTTTTCACAGGCGGTTCTCCTTACACTCCCTTTAACGTTTCGGAAACAGTGCGTAGACAAAACTGGGATGTTCGACCGTATGGATTACCCGATTACAATCAACTAAACACACAACGCATCAGTGCCTTCCATCAACTCGATATTCGCATCGATAAAAAATACTTCTTCAAAAAATGGAGCCTGGACGTTTATCTGGACGTGCAGAATGCCTACAACTATACCACAAAGTTTCAAGATGCCATTGATGTTCAAAAAGATGCTAATGGAGCACCCCTAATTGATCCAAGCGATTCGAACTTCTATTTACCTAAATATATTCAAAGTACCTCAGGTCAGCTGTTGCCTACGATTGGTGTTATCTTTGAGCTGTAGGAGAAAATTGTCCACAGACCACGGTCGACAGTCAACTGTGATCGCTGTAACTAAACTTTGAACCTGGAACTTTGAACTATATTAGAGTTAAACTCGGAAATGATTCTTAACTTTAGATCATACCAAATTCAACATGGAAAATAAAAGTATCATCTCTCGTATTATAAGTACCTTAAAAAAGATTGTTATCTGGGCAGTAGTCATTGGCATTGCTGCGCTTGTCTTTTTGTACAACGTTAGCTACGAGGAAGGCGTGATGGCCGGAAAGGTTTTACGTATAAGCCAGAAAGGTATGCTGTTTAAAACATATGAAGGAAAAATAAACCTGGAAACATTTGGAGCATTGAAAGGAGTAAGTCCCATTGCAGAATCGTTTGATTTCTCAGTTAAAAAAAGTGAAACCGATCTTGTTAAAGAACTAGAAGAAGCAGCCTTAGACGGGGACCGTGTTAACCTTTATTTCGTAAAGTATTATGTGGCCTTTCCCTGGAGAGGTGACACGAAGTACTTCGCTTCTAAGATTGAAAGACTAGAGAAGTAGGTTAAAAAAGTTAATTGGTAATCAGTATTTGGTTATCGGTATTCATGGTTTTCAACAAATACTTCCTTGCCTATGAATCAATCTCAAGTAGTGCTCTATGGTTCATACGGTTATACTGGCAAACTCATCGCACAAGAGTGCAAATCAAAAAACATAAACATTGTTTTAGCAGGAAGAAATCAGGAAGCACTTATTCTTCAAAGCAAAGAGACTGGATTTCCGTATGAAGTTGTTGATTTAAATAATCATGATGCATTACTGAAATTACTTACCGATAGAAAATTAGTTATTCATTGTGGCGGACCATTTCAATTTACCTCAAAGCAAATGGTTGATGCTTGCCTGGAAACCAAAACACATTATACCGATATCAGTGGAGAGTTCACTGCTTTTGAAATGCTTGCAACGTATGATTCCAAAGCTAAAGCAGAAGGTATTATGATTTTGCCGGGCATCGGCTTTGATGTGGTACCTTCCGATTGTCTTGCATTGCATTTAAAAAAACAATTACCTTCTGCAACTCATCTTCAATTAGCTTTCACAACATTGAAAGGCGGACTCTCCCGTGGTACAGCACGCACAACCATTGAAGGATTGGGGTATGGCAGTTATGTTCGGGTGAATGGAAAACTAAAACCAATTCCACTGGCATCGCGATCGATGACTGTTAATTTTGGTGACTTCACTACTTCTACCTTATGCATCCCATGGGGTGATATTT
The DNA here is from genome assembly GCA_036787535.1 of Chryseolinea sp. Classification (GTDB taxonomy): domain Bacteria; phylum Bacteroidota; class Bacteroidia; order Cytophagales; family Cyclobacteriaceae; genus Chryseolinea. The sequence goes on along the minus strand of DAIQPD010000065.1, from coordinate 1,198 downwards.
CGACCGCATACCGCAGCACGAATATTCCAAACATAGAAGTGTACATGGGCATGCCTGAAAAAACAATTCAAAAATTGAAGTGGGCGAATTATTTTAATTGGCTGATGCGCAAAAAGTGGGTGAAAACATTTCTTAAAAATCAAATTGATAAGCGTCCTGCCGGGCCATCAGATGATCGTAGAAAAAATGGAAGAAGTTTTCTCTGGGGAAGGGTATGGGACGATCAGGGCAACACGGCTATTAGTACTTTACAAACTTTCGATGGGTACACCTTAACTGCAAAGACAAGCGTGCTGATTGCTGAGAAAATAATTTTCGGTAATCATAAAACAGGATTTCAAACTCCTGCCATGGCCTATGGCGAAAATTTGATTCTGGAAATTGAGAGCTCCATCAGAAAAGATCACTATTCAGGTTGATCAGTTAATGAACTACTGCCAGGTAAGGATAGATTAACAGATAGACAATTGCTCCGGCAAAATATCCGAGCATGGCCAGAAGTGAAATGCGTTTCAAATACCAAATGAAATCGATTCGCTCCATCCCCATCACGGCAACACCAGCTGCTGACCCGATAATTAAAATACTTCCGCCCGTACCTGCACAATAAGCAAGGAATTCCCAAATCATATGATCCATATGATAAGTCTCCATGCTATACATTCCCATGCTTGCTGCTACGAGTGGAACGTTATCTACAATGGAGGAGAGTATACCGATTAGCGTTATGATAATTCGGTTATCGCCCAATGTTTTATCTAGAAACATAGCAAAGTGATGAAGGATATCCATGGATTGCAGCGCTCCAACAGCTAACAAAATACCAAGAAAGAACAGAACGCTTGGAACGTCTATTCGGGTTAATGCCCCTGCAGCAGTATAAGGTCTTTTCTCAGCTTCATCCATGTCAGGATTGATGAGTTCTGAGGCAACCCAAAGCACACCTAACGCCAGCAGCATGCCAAGGTAAGGAGGTAAATGAGTAACGGTTTTAAAGATTGGCACAGAGATCAATCCCGCTATTCCAAGAAACAGCATAAACTTTGAGCCTTTGATTACTTTATGCTTATGCTCACCATGTGCATTGTGATCTTTCTTACTATGATCATGACTTCCTGCATGACCCAACTCCCCTTTTAATGTGAACTGTAAATAAATCAGTGGAATAATCATACAGATAAGACTCGGTAAAAATAGA
>DAIQPD010000274.1:0-4516 GCA_036787535.1 Chryseolinea sp. | reverse complement strand
TATTTTAGTTGAAATAAATATTGTTAGTATGAAAAAAATAGTATTGACCTCTATGATACTTGTACTGGTGATGAAGACTTCGTTGATGGCACAGGTATCAGACGAAGACCGTGTAAAGTTTGCGGTCGAAGAACTTCGCCTGGCCATGGTCGATGCTAATAAAGGAGCCCTTGAAAAATTAGTTGCTGCGGATCTTAGTTATGGACATTCGAGTGGTCAGATTGAGTATAAAAAAGAATTTGTAGAAAATATTGTTAGCGGGAAGTCTGACTTCACAAAAATTGATCTTATGGATCAATCCATAAAGGTAACGGGAGATGTTGCCGTTGTGCGCCACAAATTAACAGGTACAACCAACAACGATGGTAAACCAGGAATGGTTAATCTAAGTGTATTGCTTGTCTGGCAAAATCAAAGTGGAGAATGGAAGCTACTTGCGCGGCAGGCGGTGAAGAACTAACCCATCAGACGCGCATGTTCTTTTGTAGTCGAATGAGACTACGTTTTGTGCTTTGAAGATGAATTGCATTTTTCTTTGAATTTGACCAACTTCAAGGAAAAACAATAGCATCATGAAAAAATCAGTTGGAAGTATTTTAATGTTTGTTGTATTCACAACGGTGTTGCAGGCACAAACCAGCAAAGGATCAACGGTAATTGGAGGTGGACTTCAGTTCCAGATAGAGAGTGATCAGGATTATTTTGATTTTGAAGCGGAAGTAAAGTCTACTTATTTTTCGCTCCTCCCAAGCGTTGGTTATTTTGCAGCCAACAACTTTGCTGTAGGTCTGAACGCTGGCTACAGCAGTTCTAAATCGGAATACATCACTCTGGGTTACACAGGCATCACCAAAAGTTCAACTTTTGTAATTGGTCCGTTTGCGCGTTACTACATGAAAACATCGAATGAAAGCTTTTTTGTCTATGGACAGGTATCAGCGCTATTTGGATCTGGTAAAGAAATCGATGATGATGATATTGAAACAAAAACAAATTCAATGGACATCGCGCTCTCACCGGGTTTGGCATATTTCTTCAATGAGCATTGGTCTGTCGAATTAGGCTTTAGAGGTATTGCTTACAATAAGTATGATCCAGATAAGGATGCAGACGATAATGAAAGTTCAACTTTTGAAATAGGTTTGAATTCTCTGATGCCCTCAACTCTTGGTTTTCGTTATTATTTCAAATAGCGAAAAAACTTTTGAAGCGAGATAAAAGTAAATTCTCCACAGAGGTTTATCATATCTTTTAAATCTCCCCGGTTTGTTGAGCTACATACCAGGAGAACACTTTTGTTTCGAATTTTGATGGATGCTATTTTAATATCGCCAAAAAGTTGGGACCGAGATTCTCCACAATAATCTTACGGTAGCGAACACTGCTACGGTATTCCTTTGTCATGAATTCATTCCACGGTTGATCCCAATCGGTTTGTTTTGCCATAATAAACGCAAGCTCTTCCGTTGCTCCAAAATTAATATTCTGTCTTTTCACAGGAAGCTCTCTGCGGGTAGCATCCAGATATTCTGTAAAATCTAACACGGTAAAGAACTTCGAACCGCTGGAAAGTCCTTTTAAGATTTCGCCTCCGGAATTGGCATAGGTTATCTTTAATGCGGGAACATTTTCTTTCTTGATTTTCTCAATGATTTTTACGTGCGTACTGCCCGTAATTACTTTTGCACTATAGTCCTTCATCGCAGTACCGATATCTTCTATGTGGCTGATATTTGGTGCATTGCTGTGTGTCAGCATCACTACAGGGTTATTCATGAACGATGGTGTGAACTTTAGAATCTTTTTCCGTTCGTCTGTTATGGTTACGTTCGTTACCCCTAAAATATTAGGTGTACTTTGGGTAATAGACAAGAAGGTTGGAAACGCTTGTTCTTGTCCGGCATATTTAATCTCTACTTTCTTACCATATTTCGTCTGCACGTATTTGGTAAAATCATCGAGGATGTCTGCACAGACACCTTTCATTTTGCCGGATGCATCTTTGTAAATTAATCCCGGTTGCTCATAATAAATAACAGTAAGCGTACCACCACTTGTTTTTACTTTCGACCAGGAATCACCTGTATACTTTTGACCAAGACACGCTGAAGCGAATAGTACGCCAGCAAAAAATAGTATGCTCTTCATTTAGGTTAATGGTTTGATGCGAATATAGAGATTGATATTTCGTATTAAAATAAACTCGCATAATTATACTCATGTTAGATTCCGCCAACGATTGTTATTTCAAATTATGTTCTTGTTTTAAAAATTTGATTTCTTTCCATGCCTGAGTATCTCTACTGAAACACAACAGTATCAAAATTCAATTGGCTATGATCTAGAAAAGGAAATGGAATTTTTATGATATCAGTTTTTAAGCAGAGGCACCCTAAGTCATCGTGGGACTTTAATACTTCACAAAACCAACTCTATAATTTAGATAATTTTGTCATCGAATCACTAGGAGCAGCATCCTCTGATTTTTCAGGGATGTTCATCGGGATAAAGAAATCAAAAGGTAAACTATGGAGTAAGTGAAGCCTTGTATATTCTATAATTCGATTCTACCTTAGATTAGTGAAGTTGTATAATACAATCTGAAACTTATCAATTAGAATACGAATGAAAAAAATTTTCATTATTCTCATCCCCGTTCTGTGTATCGGTTGTTCTGCAAAGATTACAACTAACGTTACCAAAGGCCATAATGCATTGGCTCATGACGCAGAAGTTATTGTGCTCAGTCTTGAGGAAGACATTCCCCCTTCTGCGATTGATATTGGAACGGTAAAAATTGGTGATACCGGATTTACCACCAATTGTGGCTGGAATGTTATCATTGAGAAAGCAAAAATGGAAGCCAGAAAATCGGGCGGGAATGTTTTAAAGATTACCGAACATATTCCTCCTAGCACTTTCGGAAGCAGCTGCGACAGAATTGTGGCAAAAATTCTAAAAATTGAAAACCCGGATGAACTAGTTAAACTGAAAGAAAATGAAATAGTACCAATTGATAGTACGTGGAATTATGCAAAACTATTTGTTTACCGGCCTGGAGGCGTTGGCGCTTTAGTGGGTTACGATCTTCACCTTGGAGACACCGTAATCTGTAGAGTAAAAAACAATTGGCGGGAAGAAATTACTATAACGAAAAAAGGGTCTTATGCACTTTGGGCACAGACAGAATCAAAAGTTGAAATTCCGATTGAAATTGAATTTGGCAGAATATATTATATAAGGTGCGGTGTCGGAATGGGAGCATTTGTAGGCAGACCTCAATTGCAGCTTGTTGATCTGACTCAAGGAAAAATTGGATATAACTCTGTTAAAAGAAAATAAAACTATTTCACACAACATAGCATGTAAAATATTCAATGGATAGTCTTACCCATTGGAATTGTTATCCATCACATACCTCTAACATCATCATGTGATTCAAATGCCTCCGTTTGGAATCTTCCATTCTGTATCTTTAGATAATCAAAAACCCTAATGCGTGAAAAAGATCATTTCCTTCCTGCTCATGTTCATCATTCTGTCCTGCAACCAGAAAGATAAAATGGGCACGCATGCTGTCGCTGATTCCACGAGCCAGGGTACCACAACGATTCCTTCTGGTCCGGCTGAAATTACGAAAGTTCCCAACTGGTCAATTCCAGTTGTTGATGTTTCCGGAATCGACTCTTTATTTAACATACTGGCAAGGAAACAAATTGTTCGGGGCACGTTAGGCAGTGTTACCTTAATAACGAACATGCTCCTGGATCCTTCAGTGCTCAACGACTCACGCAACTTGTTGGCCGTGCTCGTACTTTCGGGTGAAGGTGAAGGATATCAAACTCAGTTTGCTACGGAGTACTCCATCCTCGCTGTATTTGAGCAGCGCGATGGACAAGTTACACTTGTAGATTATGCTGACTTGGGTGAAACGACCAACTATGGATTGCAAATGTTCTCTACCGAAGCAGACAGTATCATGCTCGCAGAAAATCGCTTTGCAATTTTACTCCATAATAAATCGTCTGAAGAGGGTGCCGGTGATTCTGGTTATCGCAGAGATTTCGCACAACTCTACATATTAGTGAACAACAAACTCACCAATGTGTTCGAAAGGACCCTCGATGACTTCAGTTTTGCAAGCAACGAAAGTGACTACTACAGAGAAACCACGATCACCACCACGCTCACTGTACTCCCGGAAAAGACGAATGACTTATTCAACATCGAGGTTGTTACTGTTGGTGACAAAAGGGAAATCAGTAATGAGGAAGATACAGAAAGTGAAGCCGTTGCAGAAGAAGCGCAATCAGAAGAGGCTGGGGATGGAAAGTATCAGTGGAGTGGAAAGGTGTATGAAAAGGTAAATTGATTTTCCTCAATTTGAGCTGATTAACTTGAAATTAGAAAGCTTTAAAATCAACACGCCTGTTTAATTGACGTTGCTCTTCAGTCGTGTTATCATGCTTTGCTGCCCCTTCTCCATAACCTACAATGGAGATGTTCTCATCACTAA
>DAIQPD010000064.1:0-21861 GCA_036787535.1 Chryseolinea sp. | reverse complement strand
GTTTACAAACCAGGAAATTTCATCGGCATGCGCCTCGATCACTACTTTGTAAGCGGCTTTCGGATTGATCACACCAACAACAGTTCCGTAGGTATCAACAATATGCGTATTGATATAGGGCTTAATATAATCCAACCAGATTTTTTGTCCGGAAGATTCAAAGCCAGTTGGTGATGCATTGTTGAGGTAGGTGTAGAGGAATTGTGTGCTTTTTTTATCCATGATTTTCGAGTTCAAAGTTTAAAGTTCAAGGTTAGAGCGGGATGTTTCCGTGTTTCTTCTTCGGTAAAGTTGCTACTTTATTTTTAAGCATGTCAAATGCGCGGATTAGTTTTTCGCGGGTTTGATCCGGATAGATTACCTCATCGATAAAGCCCCGATGTGCCGCTCGATAGGGGTTCGCAAATTTAAAAGTGTACTCTTCCACTTTTTCATCCAGCTTTGCTTTTGGATCTGAGGCTTCAGAAATTTCTTTCTTGAAAATAATTTCGGCTGCACCCTTGGCACCCATCACGGCTATTTCTGCTGAAGGCCAGGCATAATTTAAATCGGCTCCAATGTGTTTGGAATTCATTACATCATACGCTCCACCATAGGCTTTCCTGGTAATAACAGTGACACGCGGAACGGTTGCTTCTGAAAATGCATAAAGTAATTTCGCACCATTTGTAATAATGGCATTCCATTCCTGATCTGTGCCTGGTAAGAATCCTGGAACATCTTCCAACACCAATAATGGAATATTAAAGCAATCACAGAACCGTACAAAGCGTGCTGCCTTCACGCTGGAATCAATGTCCAACACACCTGCAAGAGAGGCCGGTTGATTACCTACAATACCTATGCTTCTGCCTGCCAATCGTGCAAAGCCGACAACAATATTCTCTGCAAAGTTTTTATGTACTTCAAAAAAGCTGGAGTCATCTACAATCCCCTGAATTACTTCCCGCATGTCATACGGCTGATTGGGATTAGCCGGAATAATATCATTTAAAGAAGCGCGCATTTCATTACCCATTGTATAGGGAATCATTGGCACATCGTCTTCACAATTTTGCGGAACGTAACTCAGCAACTTCTTAATGTAATTGATGCACTCCAATTCATTCGCACAGGCAAAATGCGTTACCCCACTTTTTGAACTGTGCGTTGTTGCTCCGCCTAATTCTTCCGCTGTTACATTTTCATGTGTAACCGTCTTCACAACATTTGGCCCGGTAACAAACATGAAGGAGGTATTCTCTACCATCAAAATAAAATCGGTAATGGCAGGGGAATAAACTGCACCTCCGGCACATGGACCCATGATGGCTGATATCTGGGGTATAACACCCGAAGCCAATGTATTGCGATAGAAAATGTCAGCATACCCACCAAGCGAAACCACCCCTTCCTGAATACGCGCACCACCTGAATCGTTCAATCCAATAATTGGTGCTCCATTCTTCATGGCGAGATCCATAATTTTTACAATCTTCTCTGCATGCGTTTCCGAAAGAGACCCACCAAAAACAGTAAAGTCTTGAGAGTAAACATAGACGAGTCGGCCCTTTACAGTTCCGTAGCCCGTTACCACACCATCGCCCAAATAATATTCTTTATCCAATCCGAAATCCTTGCTGCGGTGCATTACAAATTTGCCCAACTCTTCAAATGATCCTTCATCCAGTAAGAGCAAAACACGTTCGCGTGCAGTTAACTTTCCTTTGGCGTGTTGTTGTTCAATACGTTTCTCTCCTCCGCCCAAAAGTGACTCTTCATTCTTACGTTCCAGAGTGTCAAATTTTTGTTGGAGGACTGGATCTTTAATTTTTCGTTTCGACATAGGGTTGAAGAATTTGAGTAAATATAGTGGGTGAAGTTGAATTCATTTATAAACCGCAGAGGACGCAGAAGTACGCAGAGGATTTTTTAGAAAAAACAAGGTAAAAAATCCATTACAAGATAGGGGATTAACTCTGCGTTCCTCTGGGCACTCTGCCGTTTTGACTTTCATTGCCTGTTGATCGTGCCTCATATATTTGTATTTTTACGCGCCTTTCCGAGCACTATGGAGAACAAGTTTGCCATAATTGACATGGGTACCAATACCTTTCACCTGCTCATTGCAGCAGAGGATGAACACGGCTATCACATTACCTATCGGGAACGACTGGCGGTAAAAATTGGCGAAGGCGGAATAAATCACGGCTATATTACAGAAGACGGAATTCATCGGGCGCTTCTCGCCATGCAGAGTTTTAAAAATACCATCGATGAACAATCCATAAAAAAAGTATATGCCTTTGGCACCAGTGCACTTCGCAATGCGCGCAATGGAAATGAAGTAGCGGAACGAATCAAGGACCTAACCAACATTGAAGTCTCCATTATTAATGGCGATAAAGAGGCAGAATATATTTATATGGGGGTTAAATCTGCCCTTGACATGGGACGTGAGAAATCGTTGATCATTGATATTGGTGGAGGCAGCGTTGAATTTATTTTAGGCGATAACGACACTGTATACTGGAAGCAAAGTTTTGAAATTGGTGCACAACGATTGGTGGAGCAGTTTCAAAAAAATGATCCGATTACGGCAGATGAAATAAAAAAACTAGACGAACATTTTACGAAAGTCCTTACTCCTTTGTTTGAAGCCTTACAAAAATATCCAACTGAAATTTTAATTGGTTCGTCTGGAACCTTTGATACCTTAAGTGACATCTTCTGCATTCAACACGACATTCATAAATCGCCAGAAGAAATTGAAACCCCATTAAGTCTTGCTGGGTTTTATGAGATTTATGCTGAGTTGTTAACAAAAAATCGCGCAGAGCGAATGCTGATATCCGGCATGATTGAAATGCGAGTAGATATGATTGTAGTAGCCTGCTGTCTGATTAATTACCTATTGGAACAACATACCTTTAACCGCGTTCGTGTTTCTACCTATGCTCTAAAAGAAGGTGTTCTTGCTTCCATCATTCAGGAAATAAAAATCACGGCTTAGTCTCATTGTTCGTTGCTCGATATTCGTTCTCGGAAATTCTCACGAATATTGCTCCAGCATGTACTTTATAACATCGGTTGTTGTTACAATACCAACAAGTTTTGACGCGTCTTGAGCATCAACAACAGGTAAAGCATGAAATTCCTCCTTCGAAAAGATTTCTGCGATGTGTTTAATGGTATCATTTTCGGCCACCACACGAGGATGGTGTGTCATCACTTGTGGAATGGTAAGCATTTCAAATACCGCTTCGTTTACATCTTCTTCCGCTTCAAAATAATTACTAAAGGCAAGTCGGTTGATGTCGTTTTGACTGATGATGCCGATCAGATTCTTGCCATCCAATACAGGCACGTGTCTGATTTTATGTTTGTTGATCAAGTCCTTTACGGAAAGTAATGACTCTTTTGCTTGCACGGCATGAACACTCTTGGTCATGATATGGCTTACGGGTTCTTTCTTATTCATAGTGTAAAATTTTAGCAAGTGAAACGCTGCATTCCATTGAATGTATTCCGGATTTGGATTAATCCACTTCGCTTTTAAATCCTACATCAAGGTATATAGCCCTTCAATACACATTCCTGATGTTGATCAGATTAAAGAAGAATAAATATCATCTATATGCTGACGTGAGGCTATCCGGAAAAGATTTTGCTATGTATTAAAACATCATCTAGTCAATGACATGACTATATTTACACTTTACAAAGAACGAGAATTCGTTTTCCGAGACCATTCTTCGTTCGCATAACAAACACAAACATCATTACTATTGAAAACTTTAACCGGTAAATCTTTCGCACTTGCCTTTCTTATACTGATTTATTTTCAGCAATCCGGGTTTGCCCAGGTGGCCATTGCTAGTGAAATAAAAAAGGAAACGTTCGAATACATCAAGCGGGATACAATGTCTCTAAAACTGGATGTGTACACTCATTCAAACATTCCTAAGAATAGCCCCTGTATTATTTTTGTTTTTGGTGGCGGCTTTATTACCGGAAAGCGTGACGAAGAGTTTTACAACAAGTACTTCAACACACTGGTAGAAAATAAATACGTTGTTGTCTCTATCTCGTATCGACTCGGATTAAAAGGGGCAAAACGCATTACCAATTTTAGCGCCACTCCCCTTAAGACAGCCGTTGAACTTGCTGTTGAAGATTTGTATGATGCCACAAAGTGGGTGTTAAAAAATGCAAACAAGATCGGCATTGATACTACAAAAATTATTCTTTCAGGATCTAGTGCTGGCGCGATGACGGTTCTGCAAGCTGATTTTGAGAAGCGGAATAAAATGGAATTGGCGAAGATGTTGCCGGAAAAATTTCAATACGCAGGCGTGGTAGCTTTTGCTGGTGCCGTTGTTACGGATAATGGAAGATTAAAATACAGAATTAAACCAGCACCTACTATGATGTTTCATGGCAGCAATGATAAAATGGTTTTTTATAACCGATGGTACTTTCTTAACAGAAGCATGAACGGTTCAAACGAGATCGCCAAAGTATTTAAAAAGCATAACTATCCATATTACTTCTATCGGGTTGAGGGAATGGGGCATGAAGTTGCTGCGAGCCCGATGGAAGATAATCTGGTGAACATATTATGGTTCATTGATCAGTACATCTTAAATCAAAAAAGATATCAGATCGAACATACATTCAATGACATGGACGCGAAGCGCACCCCGATTCTCTCTCCTGATGATATTTTTAAGAAGAAGAAAAATATCTCTGGCAAGAGAAAAAAGTGAGCACTAAATTGTGACGAACGTTTCGTCCACTGACTTTGAATGACGCTTCCTCGAATTCAATAAAGACCTTCATGATCCATTAAAAATTCTCTTGCTCCTTTACAGCTTTCAACATTAAAGCTCGACCAAACAAAATCATATAAGCCCGGCAGCAGATATACTTGCTTATATCCTTTGGAAGAAAGGAACGATGCGAAGTGAATCGACTCTTCATTTCCATAAATTAATATGGAAGCATTCTTATTTACTGGTAAGGATTGTGCTTTGAATGCAGCCTCTTCTACATGTATTGCATTCTTCATTCGTCCTAGATTTCGATACGAATCTCTTCCGGTAAGTGCGTTGTTGTATTGCTCCGATACGCGGGTATCATAAATAACAAGATCTTTTGTTTCTTTCAGCAAGGCTAAGGTGCGTGGCGCATCAACCAAAATAAAGGGTGTCGAATTTTCAATGAAAGAAATATCTTTCTGACTGGCTATTAAACTGTGGATACCTCCTAATAACTGATGCACAGAAGTAAACCCACTATTGTGTAATTCTGTTGCTGCTCTTGCCGCATCGCCATCACCGCTGGATGAATAGACGAGAATGGGTTGTTGTTTATACTTGGTCAGCTCACTCATCCGGTGTTTGAACTCTGCATACGGAATATTGATTGCTCCTTTTATCCGTCCTATATTATTTTCAGCGATGCTATCTTTCGAATTAAATTGGCTGGAGGGCCGTATATCTATCACAATATATTTTTTATTCTGTTTGAGAAGAGCTGCTGCCTCAGCAAAGGATAGGTTTTTAAAAGGCAAAGTAGTTTCAATCCAATTTTCTTTACATGGAAAATCTTTTGGTTCAAGTTGATTGAGAACTGACATGCCTCCGTTGAGATTATAGAATTTGGTGAATCCATTTTCAGATAGCAATCTGCTGATCCCTCGGCTACGCTGACTATGTGAACAATAAAAAACAATGGTTTTGTCTTTGTAATGTCTGATGGTATCCATGTTATTTCGAATTGCTTCGATTTCCAAATTAATGGCACCTTTTAAATGCCCCTGGTTTAAACTGGCATACCTTGAAGTATCACTGTACTCTCCCGCTGATCGTACATCAACTAACAATAGATCTGGATTATTTATAAAGAGTTTGCAAAACTCCTTGGCATAAATGGTTTTGTATAGACTATCGTAGCGGAAGGGCAACTGAGATTGTGCTGAAGCACAAAAATAAAGCGCAAGAAATAAAATGGAAAGCAAGCGTTTCATAATCGTAGTGGTTTGGTAGTGAGTTAGAATGATGGGATTATCTATCCTGCTTACGTATTCGAAAGACGAATGTTCCTTCCTCAGTGCCTTTACCTACCTGATTATTCGCTCTTAATCTTATCTCCTTTAATAGGTGAGTAGTCTGTTTTGATTTCTCCATTTACATTAAGCGTTTCAAAGTAACATTTAACACCGGTAGCCATATTCATGTCTTCCACATTTTGAATGTGGAAATGCAAATGAGCCTCAGAAGAATTTCCAGAGTTACCACAAAGCCCTAAGAGCTGACCTTGCTTCACCTTATCACCTTGCTTTACTTTTATTGAATGTTGTTTGAAATGAGCGAAGAATAGATACTCATTGTTTACAGTTTTAATAATGACGGTATTTCCCGGAACATACATTGGATTTAATTCTCCGGGCTTGTTGTCTTTCACTCCATCAACCACCAACACAATTTCACCATCGCACGGAGCTATCAACTCTTTTCCAAAAGCATAATAATCTTCATTTATCTTTCTATCGGTTTTGTAGGAATTACCTTTCGCATCTCTTACTACAATATCAAATGCATTTTTCTGTGCTGCGCTGACAACATGATAATTTAATTCCTTGGTATCACCTCCCCAGAAAACACTCCACTCCCCTTTAAAGGGAAGTTTGAGTTTTGTGATGTTACGTTCAAGCTTGGGTAAGTTTTGCTCGACATACGGTTTCACAAACATTCCATTGATTTTTGAATCGCCATCAACTGAAATATTAACAGTATATAAAGCGCGTTCAAAATTTGTTTTATAAGACGCATAGGTATTTTCATATCGCTCAAATTCTCGCTTGGTTATTTTTCCAGACTGTAATTTCAGATTCGTTAAAAACCCTTTGGTCTTATCAAGGGGCAGCGCCTTTTGCATATCGCTTGAAAACATGTTGAAGACAGCATCGAAGTTTTCGGCATTGTAGTTCTTCTCAAATTTCGCAACAACAGTTTTATAATTTTCCTTTTCAGCTTGCGCGAAAGCAAGATTGACAACGAATGAAAGTGCAATGATTAAATGGAGATTTTTCATGGATTGATTTTTTTGAAATAATAACGCTTATGCATGAGAAGTGGCGTGATTAGAAACCGCTTCATTGTCCACGTTGCCGAGCTAAATTAGGTGTAAAATCTTTTACCTTATAATATCCCAAGCCATTTCTTATGCATGTTGTTGGCAACTGGTTTTTTTCACCGCTCTTTATTTATTTTCTTGTCAACAAAATTGTCATACAACTTATACCAGTAGTCAATCTTTGTAGAAACTACAAGTACCGCTATCACAAAAACATTTCCATAGTCACCAGTCAGTATTGCATTTAAAACTATAAGTACTATAAGTCCATATGACAAAACATTAAAACTCAGCTTTACAATTGTCTTAATCAAATTCCCAGTCCGTATTGGCAAAAAGGAAATAATCCAATTAATCAAAATTAGTCCCACTATTACCAGCCCGACAATCACCAATATGTCCCATAGTCCGAGTCCTAAATTAGGCGGACGAAAATTTTTAATAAAGTCAATTACCGAGTCCATTATTTATATTAGGTATCTGTCCAAAAAAACTTGCTGCCAACAATTGTATAGTCGCAACTCATTACGTCTTTTTAATCATTAGCTACTCAATATAGTAGTATGCCCCAACTAAAGCAAAATACCAGTGCGCATCAAAATTGTTTGCTTCATCAATATCTATCCCGATAGTCTCAGAATTTTCGATCCTCAGGCATGGTGAGAAAATTCGCTCTCGATATTAAATTCTGCCGAGTAGTAACAACTCAGCAGGCGCTGAATAAAGTTAGGACATTCGGGCGGTTGCGTGAGATGGCGATTTAATAAGCCTCCAAATAAAAATGACATCTTTCGATGTCATTTTTATTAAGTAAAAAGAATATGAATCTTAATTCACACTACCCTTCGCCAACTCATTAACAAAAGTCTGGTAGCGTGATTTCACTTCAGGATCTGACGTCAACGCTTTTTTTACCTTGTTATAAGAGGTAGCGCCAATGTATTCCTTTGCTAAGCTTTGAAAGGTTTGGGTTATCTCTGCGGTGCCTGCTGCTTTTTTTGCTGCAACTTCTTTAATAAATGCAATTTCTTCAGGAGTAGCTTTGGCCTCAGCAAGTTTGGCGTCATCGGTGATAATTTTGGAAAGTTCGTTGTAGCGATCGTTTCTCATTTCTGTATTCGCCTTTACCATTTCGCTGATATCCGCCAGTAATGACATTTTCATATCGCCAATAGAATCCATTGCAATAGCATATTTCTTCAATTCATCATCAGTGATTTCATCCTGAGCAAAAAGAATATTTGCGGCTAAGACAAATGTGGCTACTAAAACTACACGGTACTTCATGGTTTTATATTTTGATTAAACATTGCTTGAACACTAATTTTAGTCATATCAACTGCTACCTGCCTAATGCATTAATGCCAACGGTTTATATTTTCCATTAAAGGTATTGTACTTCCACTAAAGAACATTCATTCTGTTTATTAAACTGATTCATGAAAAATGGAAAACTTAATTGTTAGAGTATATTTAGCCAGTGGCTTTTAAAACATCAAATCGCAATGGTGGAAGATGACTTCTTTCTTGTGGCCAAAATTTTCAGACGGCATCAATCCGGATCCACTTCATACCTGCAGATTCAGCGGCTTGTACACCTGGGCTTCCATCTTCAAATACCATACACTTTGCCGGATCAACATTCAACTCTCGTGCAGCTTTTAGAAAAGGATCGGGAGATGGTTTACCATGCGATGTTTCGCCTGCGCAGACCAACACATCAATCTGATCCTGAATACCCAGAACAGAAAGTGTTTTCAAAACTGTAGAACGTGTGCCTCCTGATACTACTCCAATCTTTACGCGCCCTGCATTCTTTTTCAGATGCTCACACACAAAACCAATGGGCTGAGTTCCTGAAATATATTTATCTATAAACACCGCTGACTTCTCTGCAGAAAATGAATCTGGCAAAGCAACGTTATAGCGTCTCGCAATTTCCTTTGAAACAACTACCGTTGGCCATCCTGCAGTTTCATCAATAAGATTCAAGTCGAGATCAATACCATAGTTTGACGCTACCTCCTGATAAGAAAGCTTATGCGCCATAATATTATCGGCTAACGTTCCATCACAATCGTATAAAAAAGCTTCGTAGTCACCTTCCGTTAACTTATCCAGTCTTTTTAATTTTTCAAGATCAATTGCATTCATCGAGATTTCCTTAATTTTTGTTAAAGTTATTTCAATTTTTACGATGTCAATTCAAGTGCATCATTATTCACTAAGAAAATATGCACGACATGCATTTGCAAACGTTGCTTATTCTTTGGTGAAGTTTTCAATCACATCCCTTTGATCAGGAAACAACTGAATTAAATCTTGCCGCTTCGCCATTTCAAAATCTTTGAAATCAAATCCAGGTGCCACGCTGCAACTTACCAATGAAAATCCAATCTCGTTTTTAACTCTTGCTGCGAACCAGACATTGGCAGGAATCATAGCTTGCGGCACTTCACCTTTTGAAAGGTCATTGCCCAGAAGTATCGTAACCAGATTATTGTTTTGGATGGATACTATCTCTAAAGTCTTTCCTTGATGAAAATACCACAACTCATCTGATTTAATCCGATGGAAATGAGACTTGTCTTTATTCTCCAACAGATAATAGATGGAGGTACTCACATTTCTGTTTTGCTCTTCATTGCTAAGCATGCTTTGATTGGATCGATACGTTTCCCGATAAAACCCTCCTTCAGGATGAGGTTGCAATTGTAACTTTTGGATTAAGGTGGTTGAATTCATGGTTGGGAAAAAATAAAAATCATCGTAAGAACTCAAATTGTTTTCTCTTCATCACTTCACCGTTTACAACGATTTCCAATGTGTGTGTGCCACTGAAAAGTTTGCGCGTAGTGAAGTCCTGAAACCGCTGTGCCTTTGTGATCGAAATGACCTCACCGGGCTTCAACGTAATTTCCTTCAACTTAAAAACCTTGGGTAGTTGTACTCCCGATTTTTTGAAATAATGTATCCGGTAATCAATCATTAGTGTTTGGCTTGTGGTTTTTTTTGAAACCAGTTCAAATTGAAATTGAAGTGAATCGTTAAGGCGGATTTTGGTGTTGGAGATACTGAAACGTTTCACAGAAATCTTAACATCTTTGGTAAGATTAAATACGGCCATTGATTTTTTGTCGCCTTGCTTCAGTAATGAGCGTATGCCACGCTTTACAATCCATGCGGTATGATGGTGTGTTTTATCCCAGTTCTTCACCAGCTTCAATACATAATCGGGTGAATCTTTCGAAAGATCATTGAGGTGATTGGCTACTGATTTACGAACATACAGTTCATCATCACATTTTAAATTTTCAAGGATAGGTAATGTATGTTCAGGTTTTTTGATGATCTCATCCAATTTAAACGACCACGGCAATCGAGGTCTGCTTCCTTCTGAAGCTAGCCTTCTTACATGATGATTGGAATCGGCAGACCATTGTTTCATAGCGCTTAACGTTTTATCGAGGTCGTGCTTCAAGAATGTGCGGACGGCAAATTCGGAAGATCCAAAGGAGGTAAAATATTTCAGAGCCTCCAGGGATTCTTCGAAATGAGGCAATCCATATACGCTTACAAAGTCTGGAAAGATTAAAGTGGTATATCCACCATTCAATTGCGATACCACTTCCTTCATGATGCCAATGCTCTTACTATAATTATCCGGCAAGTGTTGGTGTAAAACAATGGAAGTATTTCGCATACGCTGATTGAGCGAAAGATCTTTGAGATTGGATGTAACCTCATTTACAAAGCGTTCCAATTGAAATGGTTTATAAACGGAGGCAAAAGTATCTGCTAGGTTTTTGTAAAAGGAAAGTCCGAACATTTCTTTCAAAGGCTCCATATCAAACTATTTTTATTCAAAGAAAGGATTTTGTGCGTCAGCCCTATGTCAGTAGAAGAAAATAAAAACGAAATATTCGTATATCACCTTTTGTTATTGATGTCAACGAAGTGAAATGAATTCTTAATTATTTTCTGATACTCCATATTTCATGGATGGGGTCTCCTTTACTCGACAAACCAGAGTGATGCCATTTACCATCAATAAGCTCGTACTTAAATTTCAAGCTGAGTCCTACTTTAGAATCGTCCTTTGAAAAGAATTCGATCCTCTCAGTGTATTCACCATTTACAGTGGTGTACGTCCCTCCACCAGATCCCATAAACTGTTTTGTTTCTGTATTGTAAGCTATCCATTGAAAACGTGTTCCTGTTAAAATCTTCATTGTTTTTCTTGGTTCGCTTGTATCTCTTGATTGCATTGCATTATCTATTATTCTACCAGACATAAGCCATGCTCCTTGTAGGTTTCCTGGTTCAACACTATCTATTCTTTTCAGTTTCATTTCACTGCCCGCAATTCTTAAGGTAGAATCATTTATAATTATCTTAAAGCTTACCTCTTTACCAACGCGCTCCGGTTTATCCGTATTAAATTCTGCTTTTTCTGTCATCACATCTCCTTCTAATTTCCATGTACCCCCATTAGAATGAATAAATTTTCCTGTCGTTACATTATAGATGGTTAAAACCTGATAGCCCTCTGCAAATAAAACTACACTTCTAAGTCTGTCTCCATTTTCAGAGGTTGAAAAAGATTCCCAGGCACCAATAACATCTTGCGCTTTAATTCCAAATGATGAACAAATACAAATAAGCAATACAATGATTTTTTTCATGACGGTGTTTTTTTTCTGGTGATTATTTCAATGAAGGCTGGAACTTATACATGTACCTATAAAAGTTGAAGATTTATTTTAGGTAATAGATGCGCGGTATATGGTATCAATAGCTTTTGAAAGTACACCTGAAAATTCTTCTGTCGTTTGATCAACCCGCAGACCATCCAGTAGAGCTCTTGAAAAGCTGGCTATAATTCCATTGTTGCTTGTTAACAATTTGGTTGCTTTTTCAAGATCGTATCCACCGGATAACGCAACAACACGAACCACTTGTGGATGCTTCGTCAATTCAGTATAAAAATTATCTACGGAAGGCAGAGTAAGCTTGAGCATGACTTTTTGATCGGGAGAAAGTGCCTTCAGTTCTGCCAAGATAGCTTGATTCAGAGATTCCTCAATTTCTTTTTTATCGATTGCATGAATGTCAACCTCAGGTTCAATAATGGGCACCAGACCGTTTTCAATAATGACGCGCCCAAAATCAAATTGCTGTTTTACAATGTTTGAAATTCCTGCTGTATTATTTTCGAATATGACCGAACGCATTTTTGTACCAAAGACTCCTTTGCTTTTAACATCCTGAATTACTCCTGCCAGACTCGGAATGGGTTTCATTAATTGTACACCTTTATCTTTAGGTTCCAATCCTTTGTCAATTTTCAAGAAAGAGACTATGTTTTTCTTCCACAGATATTCGGTTGTGGAAATACCTTCCACTTTTGCGTTTAAAGTTTTTTCAAATAAGATCACTCCAAGAATTTTGTCTCCATTAAAAGATCGATCCGTCATTACTCTGGAGCGCATCGCATGGATAAGACCATACATTTCATCCTCACCTTTATAGGTACTTTCCTGAATGCCATATCCCAATAAAGCTTTAGGAGTACTGCCACCGCTTTGATCAAGTGCAGCAATAAAGCCCTTGTCATGCTGCATGCGTTTAAGTTGTTGTTCAAATGCACTCATAGTATAATTCGATTTGGGTTGATTAAATTATAGATATCGTTTGGCCAAAAAGGTACGTGTTTAAATACCTACATTCTTTTCCTGCTGTCTGGCGAGGTTATTAACGAAATGAACAGCGTACACTTTAAGAACCTACAGTAAATGTTTATATCCATTGTTACAAGCAGCTGTTACTTCTCGCTTGTCTTGTAATTCCGTCAGCACGTTATTGCCTTCTTCAAATAGTTTTAGCCATGTCGAAGAATTGTTTTCAAAATTATCCATTGTCTCGGTCCCAACATAAATACTTTGGTTGGTTAATAAATAAAATTTAACCGCATTATTATCGGGGAGCGATGTTATCTCCCGCACCATTTACTTTTGATGTTGCCCACCACAAATTATAGCACCGCCTGAACATAAATACAAACTTGCGTCACCAGTTTTGTAAGCGAATGTTGTCGCTACTGAACCTTCCATTTCCGAGTCCATTTTGCTGCGTAGATCACTACCTTGTCAGAAGGCAATAAAATTCCAAGTCGTTCAGGTGTCGTTGAGAACGCTATACCTCTTAAACCTTCAAAGACATTTTCTTTTGTCTGATAAACTTTAGCAGTATCCTTGTCAGCAGTAGTTTTAGTAATCACGCAACCCGGTTGCGGCTATATCCCATTTATACGAAACGAATATAGGAGTCTGTACCTTTTTTATCAAACGAACTGACATTATCAAAAACTATCCGTAGACCCTCCCCCACCAAAACTTCCTCCTCCACCCGTTTCCATTGGCTCATTTGCAACGGTCTGATTGCCTCCCAAAGTTTGGGAAACAATGAATGCCTGAAGATTAAGGTTGCCCCACTTTTCTGCCAAATGATTTTCCCGGGTGAAGCCGTGGCGAATAGTCTTCAAATAATTAAACAACAACAAGGTAATTCCGAGCAAGATGGCGCCTGCTAATGTCAATGTAATTTCTGGATGACCTAAACTAAAATAATACTTAAAGGTAAAGACCGAAAACGCAATTACAATTAAACTTACGCGAAGCAATATCATATCCTTATTTTTTATTCCGAAGTATAGGTAGGCGGCTGGTATAATAACGGTAAGGGCATAGAACATGAACGCGAAAGGTATGTCTTGCCCATCTTCAAGATATAAATTCATAAGGTTAACACTGAGCTCGCGCACCACTAAATAATTTCCGGCAATGTAGATGAACAACAAACTGATGCCTTCTACAATCAAAAGATTATTCGACCAGAATTTTAGTAATGGGCGTGCTTTGATCTTTTTTACTACGGCATACACTCCACCAAAAGCAATGATGAATATAAAAGGAATAATCTGTTGAAAGACTCCGGCTGCATTGTAACAGGTATAGAATAAAATCCCTGCTAAGGAAAGCATCGCACAGATTGTGGTGAGCAGATCGATGTAACGAAAAGCCACAAGCGAAAAAGTAATGAAGCAAACGTATAAAACAACGTATTCATTAAACTCAAACATCCAGAGAAGTCCTACAATGGTAAATCCGCTGGCGTGATACAACATACCTTCTGTTACCCCTGACTTGTAATGGTGATTCTTTCCAATAAATACCTTATCAAGAAAAATAAAAGATGCTACTCCATAGACTACACACACCACAGGATAAGCACTTTCTCCAGCACTGCTGATCATCAACCCCAAAAACCCAGAGACACCTCCCAGCGCCAGGAGTGTTGCTACAAAAAGAAGAATACGAATGATCAGATTGGGATGATAGAAAGACGAAACATAGTTTTCTCGTATCACGGCCAACTGAGTTTCCTCAATCAGTCCTTGCTTGCACCAACGCTTCGCTTCCTTTACTACGGCCAGATTATACAAGCCCGTCTCGTTATAGGCACTCCTCATGATTTCTGATTGAAATAACTTTTGAACCTGATGATAAAAAAAATGAAGCCGCCACAAGAAGCGATTGAGTATAAGAACCAAATCTCTGCTCCATCTTGCAAAATGGTTTCTGCCAAAAGGTAGGTCGTGCCGATGTAAGCGGATACAAAAGCATAGAGCAAAAACAAAAACGACTTCTTCCATCTCGCCATGTAGAATGCAAAGACGCATCCGCCATAAATCAACAACAGGTAACCGAACCACAACTCACCCACAAACATACCGGTGATGGCGCCCACGAAAAACACCAATGCACAAAAATTAAGGTAGGTAAAGGTGAAATGATTTTTGATTGACCTCTTGTCCAGCAACAGCACAATGCACGCCACAGATACACTGAAGATAATAGCGGTGTTATGAAGGTTGGCTGTCTCAAAGAAATCGCCTTCATACCATTTTTGTGGCGAGATGCTGATGCTCCAGAAAGAAGCGAGCGCTGTAATGGCCAGCGATAAGATAGCAAGATGATCAAACCGATATGCGATGCAGAAAAAGAAAGCAGACGTAACGAGGGTGATCAAGCCAAGATTCTCATCGAATATAGCAAACTGAAATTGTAAGTATCCCAACACGGAGATGAAGAGCAACGCACCCAACAAAACAATGTAATCAAAGTAAGGCGTTGGTCCTTTCACTGATGCATTGGAATAAGGCGGTGCATTCTTAAACACATAGAAGAAGCAACCGATGGTGAGAACGATCAACGCGATGATGCTCAACAAGTGACCGAGATCGCCAATGTTCTGATAGATGAGTATCCCTACCCCGGCTGTGAAGAGCATGATGCCCAGGTACAAGAGTGTGCGAAGCTCATAAAAGACAGACACCACTTTTCCGGAAGTGATGACGTCTATCTTGGTGAATTGATCTTGAGTTATCAATCTTTTTTCAAGAAGTTCGCGGGGAGTGTCACTTGTCATATGAAGCTTTACAAATACGCTAACAAGATATGAAAAATTGGAGGAAGGTAATTACGGGGTTGGCTTTACGATGGGAGAATTTTAAAAGACAAAAATGCAAAACCGCAGAGGATGCAGAGATACGCAGAGAATCAGGTTGAAGAATTCTGAATGATATTCCTTTTCCATTAGCTTTGCGTTCCTCCGCGTCCTCTCCGGTTAAAACTACAATCCTGAGATGATTTTATCCTTCGGGTATTTCACTTCAAACTTGTACACTACCTTCCTGGTTTCATTTGGTTGAAGAGTCATCTCCCAAAGCAATTTGCCCCTGTCTTTATTGTATTTTGCTCCACCTGCATCAGTCGTAGTAATTTCAATCTGACTGTTTTGTGAAACCGGAATCTGATCTTCTACTGTAATCTTGATTACCTCGCTCTTTGTGTTACGGACCGAAATTTCATAAGCATACGTTTCGCGTTGGTTTCCACCAATCAATTTGCGCGAGGTTAAATCTTTCAACTTCTCACGCTTCACCACAATGCGTTTATCGCGACCAAGTGAAACTGAAAGTGTGTCTTTAATATTGTTCGGATCAATATATGATTTCGCAACGAAGGTACCTTCAAAGAAAATATTGGCTTCGCCTGGTAACAAACTAAATTCTTCCCAACCGGTAATGCGCACTAACAAAAATGCATCTTGATCTAATTTAGGTGCTACTGCATATTGATAGTCGGCTTTCAATTCATGGTTTCGAATATCAACTAAGGTAGGTTTGTTAGAAGAGGCAATGGTGTAAGGTAAACTAATGTTGAACTCAGTGTTCAGTGAAGTTTGAATAGTGCTAGTGTAATCAGCGATTGAAGTAGCTTCAATATCCATATCAGCTTCTTCTTTTTGTTCAGTCATAGGTACTGACGCATATCCTCGTATAACAACTCCACTTGCTTTTCCGGACAATGCTTTATACATCGGTTGATCAATATTCAAAAACCAAGGATACAATTCAGGTTTCAATCCACCTAAGTTTGGATTAGCCGTAGACAGTTTGAGTTTTACATTCTTCCATTCCTCGCCTGTACCTTGCATTACATTGGCTTTATAACTTAACTGCACCGGGCTCTTTGTATTGATGGCACGCAAATCATACACCGGATACCACCCTGCATTGGCAACAATGTATTGCACATCCAGATCAACAGCGGTAACCACGTCAGCCGAAAGACTCACTACAATTTCACTGGTGTTGCGTGAATACAATTCATTCTGATCATGAATCTGGCGTTGAATTTTAATAATGCGTTCGTTTAGTTTTTTAACCTTATCATCTTGTTTCATGCGTGAGATAACGATGTCACTTAAACGAGCGCGATAGAAATCGGCCATGGCTTTTAATTCAGCAACCGTAAGATTTTGATTCGTTCCTCCAATCTTTTGATTGGTTAGCAACATCTGTTCTTCTTTGTTTAGGATTTCTTTTTGAGCCTGCTCCAGTAAAACTTGTTTTTGTGTTAGTTCCAGAGAATCATTCAGCAGCCGAAGTGATTTCGGTGTGTTCAATTCACTTAAATAATTCTGGCGATTTGAAATTCCGAGAATTATGAAATTACCTTTTCCTGCTACCTGAATACTTTGCTGATCAAGTTGAGAGGTTAGTCCGGTGAGGATTAGAGTAGTCTTACCGGCATCAATGCGGGTTTTCACTTCGCGTGTTATTTGTGCTTTATTTAGAAACACCGTAACATCTGTGATCTTAGAATCAACTGGTTTTTCTTGTTGCGCAAATCCTGCAAAGGAGATTACCAGTGCGAGCATTATTAGAGTTAATCTTTTCATATTCTTCATATTCAATTATTTCTTGTTAGATGCTGGTGTCTTTTAATTTCCATACCGAAAGCTGACTTTTTATTTGATAAAGGTAAGCATTGCTCTTTTAGACACATTTTATTCCAACAAGTAAAGCTGGGATTGCAATTTTACTTTATCTGGTTCATTTGCGATTAGTGACTTGTGATTATCGATGGATGATTTAATGGCGTAGAAAGACTTTGGGGTTTTTGTATAATGTCATTCGCTTGAATCCAACACAACCTTATCTTTGCCACATGACAGATCCCATTTACACCTACCCGCAATTAAAAGAGTTTGCCTTAAGCATCTTTAAAAAAATCGGTTGTCCGGATAAAGAAGCTATAACAGCAACCGATGTTTTACTGAATGCGGATTTGCGTGGAATTGATTCGCATGGCATTGCGCGTCTCTCGGGTTATGTACGGTTGTGGGAAGCCAAGCGGGTTAATGCAACTCCGAATGTGAAGATTGTTCACGAGTCACCAAGTACTGCGGTTGTTGATGGCGATGCCGGACTTGGTTTAGTGGTAGCACCAAAAGCCATGAGCATTGCAATAGAAAAAGCACGTATTGCCGGAACAGGTTGGGTGGCTGTAAAAAATTCAAATCATTTTGGCATTGCAGGGCATCATGCAATGATGGCGCTTGAACACGATATGATTGGTATTTCAATGACGAATGCAAGTCCGTTAGTAGCACCTACCTTTTCCATAGAACGATTACTTGGGACCAATCCCATTGCTGTTGCCATCCCTGCTGATAAACAACCTCCGTTTGTTGCCGACTTTGCAACAACCACTGCTGCCAATGGAAAATTGGAAATTCTTCAACGCAAAAATCAACAAGCACCTTTCGGTTGGATTCAAACAAAAGATGGTAAGCCTTCTACCAATCCTGAAGAAACAAAAAGTGGTGGTGCTCTTATTCCATTAGGTAGTGACCGCGAACACGGAAGTCATAAAGGATATTGCCTCGGTGCGTGGGTTGATATTTTCTCTGCCGTTTTATCGGGCGCAAATTATGGTCCGTGGGTTCCTCCATTTGTATCGTTCTTAGCACCACCAAACGATCCGGTTGGAGAAGGTATCGGACATTTCTTTGGCGCGATGCGCATCGATGCCTTCAGACCCGCAGCGGAATTCAAATTTCACATGGACAATTGGATTAATCGCTTTCGCTCGGCTACACCAGTAGAAGGACAAGAGCGTGTTTTAATTCCAGGAGATCCGGAGCGAGAGGTCAGCACAAAAAGAATGATTGATGGAATACCTTTAAATCCAAAAGTAGTAGAAGACTTAAAGCAATTGGGAGTTAAGCTTGGGATTACTTTTTAGAAACCAGCAGTAATACCAGCACGGATTACCAATGGACTATTATAAACTGAGTACTGTCCCGGGGTAGGATTCTGGTAACTGAAATTATAAAGTGCCATTACAAATATACCCGCCCTCCTTCCAATGGGTTGAAAAAATCCACCACCAGCCATAAAGCTACTAAACCCTTGCCGCTGGGTTTCGGTGAACTGATAATCCAGATACTCATACTCCGTATGAACAAACAATGGGCCGTAAAAATTATAACGAAGAAAAACACTTCCTCCGTAATTATTGGTTTGTATCGCTGGAGAATATCCCTTGTATTTGTAGTGACTGTATTGCAATCCAATACCTCCCACAAATTTTGGAGTGATTTTATATCCAATAATGGGCGAGATCGAAAAGTAATCGTAATAGCTTGAAAAGCTCAAACCAAAACCACCTCCGACAAAAATCCGATCACGGAGTGTTGGCTTTTCACTCATTTCCTCCTCGCCCCATTGAGCAAAAGCGAAAGAAGAAAGTGATGCAATAAATAAAGTCAGGATGAGTCTTTTCATAACCAGATTATTCCTTTTACTTCTCTTCAATGATAAAAATGTCTTCGTTGTCTTTCTTCATCAGATATTTTTCGCGGGCGAATTTTTCTAACGATTCATGATCGCCAAATACTTCATCACGATCTTTCTCTACTTCTTTAATTTTCTCTTCGTAGTAGACTTTTTCATTTTCCAGATCGCTTAGTTTTCCACTCAACTGAAAACGTGCTATCAAATTGTTGGAATCCAAAAAGGTCATCCAAAACAAAAAGGCGATGCCCGACAAAATGTATCCATTGCGGAGCGGCTTCGGTAGTTTCTTTAACATATTGCGTTTAAAAAGTAATACTAAGGTAGGGAAAAAAGTGAAATGTTAATAGTTAATGGTTAACAGGCAATTACTCCTATTGGGTTGGCAGTTGATTCTATTTGTTTTCATAACCCCTCTAAAACAAGGAAAGCTCCTGGTTTAGCAGGAGCCTTCTTTATATTTCATCAACGAATTAACTCATCAACTCATTAACAAATCAATCCACTTAGAATTTCTTTCCAGGGAAGTAAGCTGTTTCGCCTAACTCCTCTTCAATTCTAATCAATTGATTGTACTTGGCCATTCTATCTGAACGTGAAGCAGAACCTGTTTTAATCTGGCCTGTGTTCAATGCTACAGCAAGATCAGCGATGGTGCTATCTTCTGTCTCACCCGAACGGTGTGACATTACTGCTTTGTATGAATTGCTTTTCGCCAAATTCACAGCCGCAATAGTCTCAGACAATGAACCGATTTGATTCACCTTCACAAGGATTGAGTTCGCAATACCTTTGTCGATACCTTCTTGTAAACGCGTTACGTTTGTCACAAATAAATCGTCACCCACGATCTGTACTTTCTTACCAATCTTATCGGTCATACCTTTCCATCCGTCCCAATCATCTTCAGCCATACCATCTTCGATAGAAATGATTGGATATTTAGCAGCCCATGTTGCCCAATAATCAACCAACTCAGGAGATGTCATTTTCTTGCCATCCGATTTCTTGAATGTGTAGATGCCAGTTTTAGCATCATAGAATTCAGAACTTGCAGCATCCATTGCGATGAAAATATCCTCACCTGGCTTAAAGCCTGCTTTCTCAATCGCACTCAATACAATTTCAATTGCTTCTTCGTTCGATTTGATGTTCGGTGCAAATCCACCTTCATCACCAACGTTAGTAGAATATCCTTTATCGTGAAGTACTTTCTTCAATGTGTGGAACACTTCAGTTCCCATACGCAACGATTCAGAAAATGTAGCAGCCCCAACAGGCATAACCATAAACTCCTGGAAGTCGATTGAATTATCTGCGTGGCTTCCACCATTCAAAATATTCATCATTGGCACAGGTAATGTGTTAGCACTTACACCACCGATGTAACGATACAACGACATGCCTGATTCCATTGCCGCTGCTTTCGCAATTGCTAATGACGTACCCAAGATCGCATTCGCTCCTAAATTACCTTTGTTAGGAGTGCCGTCTAGTTCAATCATGATTTTGTCAAGCAAGTTTTGATCGAACACATCGAAGCCTACAATTTCAGAGGCGATCTTTGTATTTACATTCTCCACTGCTTTCAATACTCCCTTCCCTACATATACCTTCTTATCATTATCGCGAAGTTCAACGGCTTCGTGTGAACCGGTTGATGCACCTGACGGAACCGCGGCACGACCAAACGCACCAGATTCTGTAACGACATCAACTTCAACTGTTGGATTGCCACGACTGTCAAGAATTTGGCGGGCGTGAATACTTTCGATTAAACTCATTTTGTTTTATTTTAAGGATTGTGTTTTAAAATGTGCTAGGATGCTAAAGCAGGTTCTGCAATATCTGCTTTGATCATTTCAACGAATTGATCAAACAGGTATCTCGAATCATGTGGCCCGGGAGATGCTTCAGGGTGATACTGAACCGAGAATGCTTTCTTATTTTTTAACCGGATACCCATGATGGTATTATCATTCAGGTGGATATGCGTCACTTCTACATCTGGATTTTTATCGATGCCTTTTTCACTTACTGCAAAGCCATGATTCTGTGATGTCATTTCTCCCTTACCTGTAATTAAGTTCTTCACTGGATGATTCAATCCACGATGACCATGGTGCATTTTGTAAGTCGATATTCCGCTTGCAAGAGCAAGCAGTTGATGACCAAGACAAATTCCAAACAAAGGCTTTCCTGAATCCAATACTTTCTTGACCGTCTCAATTGCGTAACCCATCACGGATGGGTCGCCAGGACCATTTGAGATAAAGTATCCATCCGGTTTCCATGCTGCCATTTCATCGAATGATGTTTTAGCTGGAAACACTTTGCAATAACAACCGCGTGATGCGAGGTTGGTAGAAATGCTTTTCTTTATTCCAACATCCAACACCGCCACTTTAATCGGAGCTGAAGGATCACCTACATAGTAGGCTTCTTTTGTCGTTACGATTGAAGAGAGTTCAAGTCCATCCATGGATGGTACAGTCTTAATCTTTGCCTTTAATTCTTCAGGAGAAAGTTCAGAA
>DAIQPD010000063.1:0-21907 GCA_036787535.1 Chryseolinea sp. | reverse complement strand
TCTCATTGCAACATTTAAACTGGGGATTTACTGGTTGATTTCAGGATTGATACTTCATTTGATTTGTCGTGGAGTATGGGTTGGTATGGTGGGTTTGAGTTATACGTTTCCCAATGGTATTAATAGTGAAAAGCTCAAGTTCAAAGAGCGCTTTAAGGAGAAAGTCGAAAGGCTTCCCACATTTCAGCGCATCATCATCAACCTTGAAAAATTTTGCAGTTCGTTGTTCTCCATTTCCTTTATGCTTTTCATGAGCACCATTGGTGCCTACTTCTACCTCTTTGTTCTTCTGGTTGTACCCTTTTTTATTTTAATTTTTGCTTTTGACTTTCAGAATTGGAGTGGTA
This sequence comes from Chryseolinea sp., assembly GCA_036787535.1. Taxonomy (GTDB): domain Bacteria; phylum Bacteroidota; class Bacteroidia; order Cytophagales; family Cyclobacteriaceae; genus Chryseolinea. Next base: position 21,560 of record DAIQPD010000063.1, on the reverse strand, counting down.
ATGCTGGCATTTTCTTTGGGTTCTACGCAATGGGTATAATTCTCATTGGCCTTATTGGCTTGCTGGATTTTATTACACTCGGTTATATGAAACGTTTCAAATGGTTTGCTAAAATCTATTGGCCGTTTGATTATCTCATTAGTACGCTTACCTTTTCACGATTCTATCGTCCCGTCTATTATGCTTTTGTCAGCAACTTCAATCGATGGACTATTGCCTGTTTACTGATACTTTTTATTGGTGTTTCCTTCTTTGCTATTAGTAGTATAGCTAATCAAGGATATGATGGAGATTCTTTTTCAAGAATTGAATTTTGGCATTCTTCTTCTTCTAACTCGGCCTACTCCGGATATTATGATGATCAGAACGATGAATTATTTTCGGTACGTGCGCAGATACCGTCTGACGTAATAGAGACAAACGTATTGCGATTGTTTATCCCGGTTAACATCAAACATGAAAAGGAAATCAGAGAATATGTGAAGTATGATTCTCTTCGGAAACTAAGTCCGGATCAGTCCATTGCAGAGATTGATGCGCAGGTAACGCGCAAGTTCTATCACATCTATCTTGACGGAAATCTACTTGGCGATTTGCCCTGGCTTTTTCACTACAAGATGAAAACGGGTCAAAGAGGGTACCTTACCTATATTGATATCAAGAGTCTTTCTGAAGGGATGCATCATGTTGAGGTTGATTTTCCACCTGATGATCGCAAGACCAAGTGGGCGAGCATTCCTTTTTACCGATTGCGAAGTGATGAACCTCAACAATTATTAAATGAAACAGAAGGTAGTACGATTGACATCACTCCACCTTCTTCTAAATAAAGGTTAAATAGATTTTCTCGCAAGTCATGATGCTAATGACAAACTCATTTAGCGAGAGTCCACTTTTATCAGTAGCTACGTACCTATTTCTTTGTTCCTTTCAATGTGGGCATCGCGGTTGGACCAAAACCCACATTCATTTTTTGGAGGATCGTCACATCATTCTTTTCAAAGGTAATGGTATAGGTAAAATAGAATGGTGTTTCATAAAGATACGTTCTGACTTCTAATGTATTGGATGAAATCCAGGCACCCGATGACGCAGCGGGTGTTGCTCCGGCTACAGGGACGAGATAAGAACCTTTCTTAAACATGTCATCACCGAAGGGAATCGTAAATGAATTACCTCCCTTTGAAAAGGTTATGGATGGTTCCTTAGCCTTTAGATTGAAGACCATGTTGGTAATACCTTCTTCATTAGCTTGCATTGTATACGACTTACCTGAAATACTTTTAACAAGAGAAGAAGTTGCTGATCCTTTTATTGTTGAAAGTGCTAAGCTGCTGAGTTTGTTTTGCAATGTTGCAAACGCATCCTTATTTTCTGCTATTGGATTTTCTTGTAATGCCGGTAACAATTTATCCCAGATGAGATTCATGATCGCACCCATATCACTTGTGCCGGACGTAATGGCTAACACGGCATCATGTTCTGGAAATACAATACAATATTGGCCAAAGGCTCCATCACCACGATACAAATTATGCCTGCAGCGCCAGAACTGATAACCGTAACCTTGTTCCCAATCACTATTCGGGTTGCTGCCGTTTGAGGTTTGCATGGAGGTGGCTTCTTCTACCCATGCAGATGGTAACAATTGTTTCCCATTCCACATTCCTTTTTGTAAATAGAGTTGTCCGAGGTTGGCAATATCTTTTGTACGGATTTTTAATCCCCAGCCTCCCGTGTTGATTCCCTCGGGTGAGTTCTCCCAGGTAGGATTCTTAATGCCTAATGGTTCGAAGAGTCTTGGAGTAAGGTATTCCAGCATTGGTTTACCAGAAACTTTTTGAATGATCGCAGAGAGCATAAAGGTAGCTGCACTATTATAAACAAAGTGAGTACCGGGCTTGTGTTCAACGGTCAACGAAAAAAATCCTTTTACCCAACTCACCGTGTCATTTCTCATTCGACCCGTGGCATCATCATTATGACCAGTGTTCATCTTTAGCAAATCGCGGATGCGCATGGCTTTTAAATTCTGTGAAGGATCTTTCGGTGCATCATTTGGAAAAAATGAAATGACAGGATCATTAATATTGAGCAGTCCTTCTGCTTGCGCGATACCAATGGCCGTAGAAGTAAAACTTTTGCTTAACGAAAAAAGCATGTGCGGACTATCCGGATTGTAAGGATTCCACCATCCTTGCGCAGCGACTTGCCCATGACGGATCAGCATGAAACTATGCAAATCATCTTTTCTCTCTTTCTCAACCGCTTCTATAAAATCCAAAATGGCTTGTGATGAAATACCAAGCGACTCGGGCGTGGCAGTGCCTGTTTTAATTTGAGCGTTGCCTCCTGTGATGATCAGGATGGAGATAAAGAATAAGGCAATGATGTTTTTCATGTTGATAGAGAGGTAAAATGTAATTGAGAAATTAAAGTACAACATTCTTTGCAAAATCATTATCAAAGTAGGATGGAGGGTGGATGGTTGGTTTGAGTGTTTGAGATTAGAATATAGAGAAGGTAGAAATCAACAGCGCATGAAGACTATATTCAATACACGGGTCGAGAACCTCACTTCATAGCATCACTCGTAATTTGTTCCTTCTACTTTCTTCCTTCCTAATGTATTCCCAGCGACTGCTGAATTCCTTCCAATGATTTTCCTTTTGTTTCAGGTAATACCTTCCACACAAAGAAACCCTGAGTTAACATCATCACTGTGAAGAATAGAAAGGAATAGAATCCTCCATCTTCCATGCTTGCAATAATTGGAAACGTCCATGAAATAATAGCCGCCATTACCCAATGTGTAGAACTTCCCAGTGTTTGGCCTGCCGAGCGAACTTTGTTGGGGAAAATCTCTGAAATAAAAACCCATATAACCGCGCCTTGCGAGAAAGCAAAGAACGCAATGAATGAAACAAGACAAAGCATGACGCCATAGCCTCCAAAGTCTTGTGTGTAAAATGCATGTGCAACAAGACCGAGAGAGACAACCATACCGATTGAGCCAATGATGAGTAATTTTTTTCTTCCTACTTTATCAATAATTGAAATCGCCAGTAAAGTGAAAATCATATTTGTAGCACCGATGGAAATTGCCTGAAGCAATGCTGTATCTTTTGTAAGTCCGGTCATTTCAAAAATGCGCGGAGCGTAATACATGATGGCGTTAATGCCTGATAGTTGATTGAACATGGCGAGCATGACGGCAAACATGATTGGTTTATTATAATTTCCATTGAATACATTTTCACTCTTCATGCCAACTTCAGAACGAAAAGATTCTTCAATAGTGCGAATCGTTTCCTTTGGATGAGGATCGCCAACTTCAGTGAAAACCTTCTCTGCTTCAGCACTTTTATTTTTGCTGATTAACCATCTCGGACTTTCCGGAACAAAAAACACCATTACAAAAAAGATTAATGATGGAAATGCCTGAACGCCTAACATCCATCGCCACGATTCTTCGCTAACCCCAAACAAAAGGTAATTCGAAACGAATGCAATGAGAATACCACACACTATATTGAATTGAAACAGACCTACTAATCTTCCGCGACTGGCAGCTGGAGAAATTTCAGAAATGTACATTGGGCCAACAACAGATGATGCACCAACACCAATGCCTCCCAGAAAACGGAACATCACAAAGATTTCCCACGAAGAAGTAAGGGCAGTAACGATGGAGGTTAGAAGGTAAAGTAATCCAATACCTTCCAATACTTTTTTCCGACCATACTTTTCACTGGGTATGCCAGCAATCAAAGAACCGATTACGGTTCCAATCAATGCCGAAGCAATGGTAAAACCGTGTTTGAAATCATCCAGAATCCAAAGTTGCTGAATGGATTTCTCTACTCCGGAAATAACAGCTGTATCGAATCCGAAAAGAAATCCTCCGAGTGCTGCTACGATGGCAGCGCGATAAACAGTATTGGTTTTTGTCATGAATGTGTGGTTGTGGGATAAAAGGTAACGTTGAAAGTTCAAAGTTCAAAGTTTGATATTTGAAGCGGAAGCTAGACGAGGGGCATTGGTAGGGGTAGCCAGTTTAGATGTTACAATAAGATATTGTGTTTTAACCTAGTGAATTTTTGAAAGATGAGCTCAACAAAAAAAGCACCCTCATGAAGAGGGTGCTGTATTTTAATAGCGACTAAATCCTAAAGACTCATCAACGCGTCTGCATTCTTCGCTCGAAGTATGGCTTTAGAATAGCGCGATCCAGAACCAACCACGCGAGTCCAAGATTTAAAACAACAATGATGTTGATTAATACCTTTCCATTAATCGAAATAGCAGGAAGTGTTTGTTGAATATATTGTTTTGGAATGTTTATCTTATTTAAATCAATCACTGTTTGTGTTTGATCAAAAACTCCTGCGGAAACCAATAACGCAACAATACCTACTGCCGCTAAAATGCCTGCTAATAAAAAGATTCCGTTTCGAATAGGGAAGGTACTTCGCTCAACATAACCATCCAGCTTACCCATCACCAGTTGCGTAAAATTCTTGGAGGGCTCATCCGGTTTTGTTTCTATCAACGCAAAATGAATAATGCGAAGTTCATCAAGGCGTGATCGAAGCATATCACTTTCGTCAAGTAATTTTTCGAGGCCTGCTTTCTCTTCTGATTTTAATGAACCATCCAGGTAGTTCATTAAGGTATCATCTAATGTTTGAGGTATTTTTTTCATACGTTATAAAGTTAACGCTTCTTGTTTCAAAATTAATGTTAATTCATCAGCCATACGTTGTCGTGCCCGATGAATTCTTACTTTAATGGTGTTGGCTGCTAAATTGGTAATGGCTGCAATTTCATCAAGCGAAAATTCTTCGAGGTAGAACAAGGAGAGTGCGGTGCGGTCAGCGTCACTAAGCTTTGCCATCGCCTGGTTTACATATTTCTTTTTATCGGTCGATTCTAAAGTTCCCTCACTTCCTGGATTATATTCAACAATAGTATTCTCAATGCTTTGGAAAATTTGTCTGTTTTTTCGCTTAGCGCTGATGGCTGTATTGAATACAATGCGATACAACCACGTTGAGAATTTTGCTTCCCGGTTAAACTTGCTTAAGTGATGGAAGGCTTTAACAAACGCATCCTGCGCCACTTCCTCCGCCTCGACTTTGTTTTGAAGTACTTTCATGGCAATGGAAAAGGCATAGTACTTATGCTTATCGACCAAAATGGCATATGCCTGCTGATCACCCGCCAGCACTCTGTCGATACATTGAAACTCCTCTTCGTTTGTCATTACTTCACCTTTGACGCCACTTTTCTTATTGAAGTTACAGAATAAGTTTTGGCTGGTTACATATGGGCAAAATCTGACATATTAAGTCATTGTTATACTTTCATTAAATTAGCGGTTCGTAAAAAGTAAAGGATGAGGAAAATTTTAGTTCTGGGAGGTTTTGTGCTGATGATCTTCATTCGATCGAATGCTCAGGTGGTTATAAACGAGGTTTTTCAAACAAATGGAGACATCAACTACGATCCTCAGTTTTATAACTTCTCGGGTTGGATTGAGCTCTATAATAAAGGAAATAGCCCCGTAAGTGTTGGTGGGTATTATTTATCAAATGATCCTTCCAATAAGTTTCTTTGGCAAATCCCGGGAGGTACGAACATTAGCGCAAAATCCTATTTGATTATTTGGTGCGATGAAAAATACACTGGCCTTCATACCAATTTTAAGCTTGATGCGGATGGAGAAAAAATAGTCCTATCCACTTCTTCATCTGCTTTGGTTGATAGTTTAACCTTCCCCAGTCAGTATGTTAATATTTCCTACGGGCGGATAACCGATGGCGCGAACAATAGAGGATATTTTTCAAAAGTTACACCTGCAGCCGCCAATAGTTATGATAATGCCATTGAAGTGCTGGACGATGTTACTTTTTCAATAGAAGCAGGTCGGTATACAGGCACACAATCCATTTCTTTATCTCATCCGCAAAGCGGTGTTTCAATTCGCTACACATTAAATGGTGCTGAACCAACCATTACATCACCTCAGTATTCATCTAACATTTCCATTACCAAAACAACAACATTAAAAGCAAAAGCATTTAAAACAGGAATGTTGCCGGCTAACACAGTTTCAAAAACGTATTTTGTTAACGAGCATACCTTTACATTACCGGTTGTATCGCTTTCAACGAATCCAAATTATTTGTGGGACAACACTATTGGTATTTATACAGATGGAACGAATGGTGTTCCTGGGAATTGTAACCCAAACCCAATGAATTGGAATCAAGACTGGGCAAGGCATGCCGTGTTTGAATATTTTAATGAGAGCGGTTCAAGAAAACATGCTCAGTCGCTGGATATCCGAATTGGTGGAGCATGCAGCCGAAATCAACCGCAGAAATCATTTGCGTTGAAAGCCCGTGATAAGTATGGAAATAACACATTGGATTATCCTCTTTTTCCTACAAAAGAAATCTATGAGTACGGAGCTTTTAATATTAATAATTCAGGTAATGATTTTAATGTTACAATGTTCCGGGATGCGATGTTGCAAAGCCTGGCGGCAGATCAAATGGATATTGATTACATGGAGTATCAGCCTTCGGTGTTGTACCTGAATGGCGAATATTGGGGAATTGAAAACCTGCGTGAAAAAATTGATGGTGACTACATCAAGGCAAATTTTGATATAGACGCTGAGGACGTTGATTTGATTGAGACGTATGGAAATGCAATAGAAGGATCAGGTGACGCATACCAGAATTATTTGCAGACGTTGCAAGGTATGAATGCGAATGACCCGGCAACGTTTACCTTTATTGATAATCACATTGATGTGCAGGAGTACATTAATTATCTGGTTACAGAAATTTATTATGCCAACACTGATTGGCCCGGAAATAATATAAAGTTCTGGCGACAGCGATCTACCAACGGTAAGTATCGTTGGATTTTATGGGATCTTGATTTTGGTTTCGGCCTTTATGATGGTGCAAGTTATTCAACTCATCCCACTCTGAATTTTGCGACCGATCCAAACAGTGGAGTAGGCTGGCCGAATCCGGATTGGTCAACATTGCACATCAGGTTAGTGCTTCAGAATCCTGTTTTCAGAAGTCGGTTTATTCAAACCATGTTAACGGCCATCAACACTACTTTTAAACCTGATCATGTAATTCATGTGATCGACAGTTTTCAACAACAAATAAGTGCTGAGATGCCTTATCATAAACAGCGTTGGGGCGGAAACATGGGTGATTGGAATTACGAAGTTCAGCGTATGCGCAATTTTGCTACTGAGAGAAATCCATATATGATTCAGCATACAGCCGATTTTTTTGGACTCACTGAAAAAATCAAAATTACCGTTGAAGCAACACCCTCCAACGCATCTTTATTTACTCTTAATGGTGTCACTACAGATCAAATTGATGTTGCCTATTTTAAAGGACTACCCTACAATTTAAAAGCAGTGGCAAAACGAGGTTATGTATTTAAGGAATGGAAGATTACAAAGCGTGAGTCCAACTACATCCCAATGATTTCCAGAGGCGATGTATGGAAATATTTTGATCAGGGCGTATTACCTGCAGCTAATTGGAATACTGAAATTTATAATGACAATGCGTGGACACAAGGTCCTGCAGAATTGGGGTATGGCGATGGCAATGAACAAACTGTTGTAGGCTATGGTCCTGATGCTGGCAATAAATACATCACAACCTATTTTAGAAAAACATTTAATGTTGCCGACACAGTCGGACTGGGTGATCTATCTGCGTCTATTCTAATTGATGATGGTGCAGTAGTGTACCTTAACGGGCAGGAGATTTATAGAAACAACATGCCGAACGGCATAATCAATAATGAAACCTTAGCATCGCTAAATGCAGCTTCTGAAACAGCATACAATCCTTTTGTTATTGTAAAAGGGTTAATCAAGCCAGGACAAAATATAATTGCAGTGGAGATTCATCAGAATGGAGGAACAAGTTCTGATATAAGTTTTGATTTAGATCTTAGCGGTGTAATAACAGGAGGCGAAGTGCAGACTACAAGTGCTGTTCCGGTATTAGTAGATACAGCATATTCTGATGTCTTAATTGAAGCCCTGTTCGATGAGGTTCCGGTTATAAATTATAACATAGTGATTAATGAATTTAATGCAACACGTTCTGGTGTGCAAGATGAGTTAGGTGAAACAGAAGACTGGATTGAACTTTTCAATGCCGGAACAGAAGAAGTGAATTTAGACGGACTTTATCTGACGGATAATTTAAGCAACAAAACGAAATTCAGAATTACGGAAAGCGTTCCCGGGGAAATGATTCTTCCATCTGGTGGGTACAAAGTTTTTTATGCAGATGAACAGACCGAGCAAGGATCAACGCATTTGAATTTTAAACTTTCTGCAGAGGGTGAGCAAATCGGATTGTATTATAAGGAAGCCGAAAAGGTATTGATGTATGATACCACATTCTTCGGATTTCAAAAGGAAGATTATTCTTTTGCCCGTATACCGAATGGAACAGGACCCTTCAGAGCTACTATTGCGATGACACCAGGCAATGAAAATATTTTCGAAGAAGAAACTCCATTGGTTGTAGGTATTTATCCAAATCCAGTTGATGGTGATGTTACCATTGCTTCGGATGAAGGAATTTCCGGGATTGCTATTTATGATTTGATGGGGAAAGAAATCCGGCAATATAAATTAGAATCGGAAGAAAATTCAGTCACTGTAGACATGAAGGATTTTCTTCCTGGACTTTACATCATTAAAGTAAGTTCAGGATCGCGTGTGGCATCCACAAAAGTTATGAAGAAGTAGGTAGGCTGAAATAATTCTTCTACTCTGATTTCAATCTTTTAAAGTAGGCCTTCGCCTCTGCCAATACTTTTGGAGCCAGTATAAATCCTGAGATCATGGTAGGAAGAGCCATTAAAGCATAGGCTACATCAATGATGTTCATTACCATTTCCATCGAAACAATTGCACCAAGTACGATCGTGATCAGATAAAAGTAATTGTAATATTTACCTGCCTGCACACCGCCTATAAACGATATGGCTTTGTTTCCATAATAACTATAGGAGAACAAAGAGGTAATGGCAAAGAAGAATGCACTAACAAGCAATAATAGTTTTCCGGTAATGCCCAATGAACTTTCGAAAGCCATGGCCGTAAGGGAAACACCATTGGCATCAGAAGTTTTCCACAAGCCTGTAACTAAAATAGCAAGTGCGGTGAGTGTACATACTAATAATGTATCTACTGCAGGACTGATCATGGACACCAAACCTTCACGAATGGGTTCTGAACTTTTTGAAGCTCCCAGTGCCATCGGTGCTGTGCCAATCCCCGCTTCATTAGAAAAAGAAGCTCTACGCACTCCCGCAACAATTAAACCACCAACAAGTCCTCCCAATGCTGGGTCACCATGGTAATGGTTTGCTGCAAACGCATCTGAAATAACCAACCATAAATAACCAGGTATTTCGGTTATGTGCATGATGAGAATTGTAGCGACTGATAGAAAATAGACAACAATCATTAACGGAACCATCTTACCCGCCCAACTACCAATGCGTTGAATACCTCCAATGATCACAATGCCTGCTATAATCATTAACACAAACCCAATTGTAAATTTCGCTGTGTTGATTTCAAAACTTCCAACATAAAAAGAGGCTGCTTTAATTTCAGGAGAAGTCACACCGATGTCGATGATAACTTGTGTTAATTGATTTGCTTGAAATATAGGTAGACAACCCACCATTGCACATACACAAAATAATGCAGCTAATGGATACCACTTTTTTCCCAGTGCTTCGCGAATAACATACATCGGACCTCCCTGCACTACACCTGCTGAGTCTTTTCCCCGATACATTATGGCAAGTGAACTTGTAAAGAAATTAGTAGACATACCCACGAAGGCAGCGATCCACATCCAAAATAAAGCTCCCGGTCCACCAATCGAAATAGCGGCAGCTACACCTGCAATATTTCCCATACCCACAGTAGATGCCAGAGCAGTTGAGAGCGCTTCATACGCACTAATCTGTCCCGGATCATTTGGATTATCATATTTACCTCTTAATATGGCAATAGCGTGACCAAAATATTTATAAGGAATAAATCGTGAATAGAAAAAGAAAAATAGTCCACCGAGAATAAGAAGAAATAGAACCGGAGTCCAAACACCTGTAGCAATGTCACTGATCAATTCATTCATCAAGAATTCGTTTAGGTTTAGGAGTGGAGTAAAAATAGTTAAATCTCTGAATTAGTTGTTCGTTGTTCGATTGCGTTTAATCGTGACACGAGAGTCGAACAACGATTAACCATTAACGATCAGTCAACGAGCATATCCGGAAATAAATACCGCTCCAACTCACCATTTCCCTGGCCTACTTCTTTCCATGAATCAATGTCAAACTTGATGATACATAATCCACCTGGAGCCATATCACCAATTTCTGATGCTGTGAAAAATTCAGCTACATACGATATCGTTGGATTATGTGCCACACACATTACCTGTTGATGATCATCATCTAATTGTGATATAAACTGGTGAAAGGTGCGGGGAGAGGCTTCGTATAAATCGTCTTGTGGGGAAATTTTCTCTGAATCAATTTTCAATGATTCGGTGATGAGATTTGCTGTGGTTAATGCACGCAAAGCAGTGCTACTCATTATAATATTGAGTACAGTCTTTTTCTTGAGAAGATAGGCACCCATCATCAATGCTTCTTTTATCCCTCGAGAGGATAAAGACCTTTCTTTGTCAATTTCATTTAGTTGCTTCGAATTGCTTTCTGCATGTCGAAGCAAGTACAAATACCGTGGCATAGAATGCGATTTAGTGATCAATAAAGAGTGTTATTCATCAATATTAGTAACAGATGATAAATATTTTTTTCAAAAAGTTGAAAAATCCTTTTAATCAGGTAGATAGGTGCTGAATGAACGGTGAAGAATGTGCTGATATAGCCTGTTGAAGGTGGGTTAAAATTTGAGATTTTAAAAATTTACTGATATTTGGGCCATTCCGAACCAAAACTGTTATGTCGAAAAACCTAGTAATTGTAGAATCTCCGGCCAAAGCGAAGACCATAGAAGGGTACTTAGGGAAGGACTATAAAGTGAGCTCAAGCATGGGGCATATCCGCGATTTGCCGAAAGGTAGTGGGGCCATTGATGTCGAGAATAACTACGAACCGACCTACGAAGTGAGTCCTGATAAGAAGGATATCATTGCAAAACTAAAGAAGCTCGCAGAAGATGCCGAAATGGTTTACCTGGCGAGTGATGAGGACCGTGAGGGAGAAGCCATTTCGTGGCACTTAAAAGAAGTTCTCGATCTTAGTGATAAGAAAACCAGGCGCATTGTTTTTACTGAGATTACAAAGAATGCTATTCTAAATGCTATACAAAATCCAAGAGGTATTGATATCGATTTAGTAAATGCACAACAAGCTAGACGAGTACTTGATCGCTTGGTGGGCTATGAACTTTCGCCCATACTTTGGAAGAAAATTAAGACCGGACTTTCAGCCGGACGTGTGCAGTCGGTTGCTGTGCGATTGGTGGTTGAACGTGAACGGGAGATTTCTAATTTCAATACTAAATCTTCTTTTAAGATCAACGCGATTTTTGATTTAGGGAATGGCAAGCAACTGAATGCAGAATTACCTGAGCGTTTTGATCAGGAAAAAGAAGCGTTAGAATTTTTAGAATCCTGTAAAGGAGCAAAATTTTCAATTGCTGATTTGCAAACCAAACCAGCAAAGCGATCTCCGGCACCTCCCTTTACCACGTCTACTTTACAACAAGAGGCCAGTCGCAAGTTGGGTTTTTCAGTTGTGCAGACTATGATGGTGGCGCAAAAATTATACGAAGCTGGTAAGATCAGTTATATGCGTACCGATTCGGTTAATCTTTCGGATGATGCACGCAAAGCGGCACTTGCACAAATTGAATCCGCGTACGGAAAAGAATTCGGCCTTGCGCGTTTTTATAAAACAAAATCATCAGGAGCACAAGAAGCTCACGAAGCGATTCGGCCTACCGATTTTTCAGTGAATGATCCCGGCTTAGATCGCAACGCAGAGAGATTATATGATCTGATTTGGAAGCGTGCCATTGCATCGCAGATGGCCGATGCTGAATTGGAGAAAACAACTGCAACCATCGGTATCTCAACCAATCCTAAAAAATTAATTGCATCGGGAGAGGTAATTAAGTTTGAAGGGTTCTTGAAAGTGTACATGGAATCAAGCGATGACGAGGATGATGATGGAGAGAACAGTAAGATGTTGCCACCCTTAACCATTGGCCAGGATTTAGCATTGAATACGTTAATAGGAAAGGAAGTATTTACACGCCATCCTGCCCGATACACGGAAGCGAGTTTAGTAAAGAAATTGGAAGAGCTTGGTATTGGACGACCTTCTACCTATGCTCCAACAATCTCTACCGTTCAAAAACGCGGGTATGTAGTGAAAGAAATCCGCGAAGGTGTAGAACGAAAATATACCGTACTCACCCTTGAGCAAAATAAGGTATCGAAGGAATTTGAAACTGAAATAACCGGAGCCGAGAAGAATAAACTTTTTCCTACGAACACGGCCATGGTCGTGAATGATTTTCTGGTAGAACATTTTCCAGACATCACTGATTTTTCTTTTACATCTGAGATCGAGCGTGAGTTCGATGAGATTGCCGGTGGCAAACTGCAGTGGAAGAAGATGATTGATAACTTCTACACACCGTTCCATAAAAAAGTTACCATTACAGAACAGGTAGAGCGTTCTTCTGTTGGAAAGAGCCGTGAGTTGGGAGTGGATGAAAAAACAGGTAAGAACGTTTACGCAAAGCTTGGAAAATTTGGAGCTTATGTTCAACTGGGAGAAAATCCGGATGATAACGGTGGCGAAAAACCAAAGTTTGCAAGTCTTCGTCCCGGACAATTCCTTGAAAACATCACGATGGAGGATGCGAAGGTGTTATTCATGATGCCGCGCAACCTGGGCTTATTTGAAGAGAAACCGATTGTGATAGGTATTGGCCGTTTTGGTCCGTATGTACTGCACGATAAAAAATATACTTCTATACCGAAAGATTTGGATCCTTACACCATTTCGGCTGAACGTTCAATTGAATTGCTTGAAGCCAAGCGTCATGCTGATGCCAATAAGCTAATCAAATCATTTTCGGAGAATGAAGAAATCACAGTACTCAATGGAAGATTTGGGCCGTACATTAAGGCTGGCAAGAAGAATGTAAAAATCCCGAAAGGAAAGGAACCAAAAGATTTGACTCTCGAAGAATGTGTTATTCTCGCAGATAATACACCAGAGAAAAAAGGAAGATGGGGCACTGCTAAGAAAGTAGAGAAGGCACCAGAGAAAGTAAAAGCAGAGAAAAAACCACCTGTTAAAAAAGCAAAGGTATCGGCTACTAAAACTGCTGCGAAGAAAGTAGCATCAAAGAAAACTGCAGCGAAAAAAGCTGCGCCTAAGAAAGTGGCGGCCAAAAAGGTAGCGGCAAAGAAATTGATCGTAGTTAAGAAAAGAAAAAAATAAGGTAAGTGTTGATATATTGAAGTTCAAAGTGTTGAAGTTACGAAACTGATTTTTTGGTTCCCTTAAATCTTTTACGACTAAAACACATACGAAGTTAAATACGAGAACACTTATACTTAAGTACTTCGAACATCAACACTCCAACACCATTTAAAACATGAAGAGTCTTGTCGTTCTCACCGGTGCAGGCATTAGTGCGGAGAGTGGCATTCCTACTTTTCGCGATTCTGATGGTTTGTGGGAAGGGCACAAGGTAGAAGATGTTGCCACACCTGAAGGATGGCATAAAAATCAAAGACTTGTTTTAGAATTTTACAATCAGCGCAGAAAGAAAGCGCTCGAAGTAAAACCCAATCGCGGCCACGAAATTCTTTTTGAGCTAGAGAAATATTTTAAGGTCACCATTGTAACTCAAAATGTTGATGATCTGCATGAGCGTGCAGGATCTTCTAACATCATTCATCTTCACGGTAGTTTATTTGAATCCCGCAGCACCGTTAATGAAGAATTAATATATCCGATTCAGGGCTGGGAACTAAACATCGGTGATACTTGCGAGAGGGGATCACAGCTCCGCCCTAATATTGTTTGGTTTGGCGAACAGGTTCCGTTAATTGAAGTGGCATCTGTTCATGCCTCTCATGCGGATGTTTTTCTTGTGGTGGGCACATCACTTGTAGTGTATCCTGCTGCGGGTTTAATTCATTACGTTCCCTTTGAAACTCCAAAGTATGTAGTCGATCCAAAATTGTTGGATGTTGCTTCGATACCTTATCTGACCATGATTCAGGAAAAAGGAAGTATTGGATTAGAGAAAATTAAAAATGAATTATTAGAATATGCATAAGATGTTACTGGCGATCGACATAGGTAATTCGGACATCACGCTGGGACTTTCGTATGAAGGAAGTTGGAAGCAGGTTTGGCGAATACCTTCTGTTAGCGATCGCCCCGAATTATTTTACGGAATAAAAATCCGTGATCTTTTTTTGGAGTCCGGCCTCAAACTGCCAGATGTAGAGAAGATTGTGTTGAGCAGTGTAGTCCCCGATCTTACCGATAAGTTAATAAATGTTGTTGTTACCTTGTTCGAAAAAAATCCTGTAGTGCTTGGACCAGAGATTTATAAAAAACTCAGCATCCAGGTACTCAATCCTTATGAGATTGGATCAGACCTTGTAGCCAATGCAATTGCAGCGTTTACAAAGTTAAACAGAAGTTGTATCGTGGTTGATTTTGGAACAGCACTTACCTTCACTACACTTTCCGATGAAGGAAAAATTCTGGGTGTGGCCATTGCTCCAGGGTTAAAGACGGCTATTAAGTCCTTGTCGCAGAATGCGGCTAAGCTTTTTGATGTTCCGCTTGAAATGCCAACATCTGCATTGGGAAGAGGAACAGTTCACGCCATACAAGCCGGAACATTATTGGGTTATGAGGGATTAGTATTGGGAATGATTCACCGCATTCGAACAGAATTGAAGGATGATCAGCTACCTGTTATTGCTACCGGAGGACTTTCCTCTATTATTAAATCCTTACAAACAGTGATGCAAATAGAACCCAATTTAACATTGGATGGACTGAAGATTATTGGTGAAATTTAGAAGGTAGTTAATAGACACTAGATAATAGACTCTAGACTTTTGAACAAAGCAAAGTTTCGTGAGAACCTCAGACATCAAACTTCAAACTATTTGCTACTAAGCCCCGTTAAGAACTTCTCAAACTTATCTGTATCAAAATTAGCAGCACCTACTTTCTTACTCACAATTTTTCCTTTTGGATCGATCACCAAAGTTGTAGGAATGGAAGGAACATCAAGTTCATCAGGGAGTGCACTGGCGGGTTGATAGACAGGTAGGGTGAGTTGCCTGTCAGAAATAAATTTTAGAATCTTGTTTGTGTTTTTAGGATCGTCAAGGGAAATCATTACAAAAATGATTTCTTCATGATTAACACGATCATATAATTTTTGGATTGAAGGCATCTCTACACGACACGGGCCGCACCATGTTGCCCATAAGTTTATAAAAATGGTTTTGCCTTTATAAGTGTTAAAATCAATCACCTTACCATCCATGTCTTTAATGCTGAAGTTATAGTCAAATGATTTGACAACAGCCACATCATTCGGTTTAGCATCCATTACGCCTATTTTCAAAAGCGCACTGCTGGCGGCAAACGAAATTCCGGATAGTATTCCAGTATAGCGAAGCAGGATAAGTAAAAGCACGAATGGAAGCCATGATTTGATAAAGAGCAATACTCGCTTGAATGGTAGGTTTTGAAAAAAATTATTCATTTTGGTCTGGTATATGCTTTCTTCGTGTCAAATCTCCTGATTTTATTTAATTTCGGAAGATAATTTATGTTGAACATGATAAAAGTTAGTTTGATTCGGATCCTATTGTTTTGCCTTCTGGCTTCATCAGCTTTTGGACAGAAGGTTAAGTATAAGGAAATTTGGGGATTGCTTAGCACAAAGCAATACGAATCAGCCGAGCCTTTCCTGAAAAGATACCTTAAAGAGAATGATGACAATCCTAATGCCTTTTTGTACATGGGCATCATCTATCAGGAAAAGTCTTCGAAAGATGATATTCTAAAACAAACTGCGCGTTCAATTGCGAACATGGATTCTGCTATTGTATTTTATGACAAAGCATACAAGACTATAACGGAAAGAGAGGTAAAACGCAATAGTGAGTATTACGAAGCGTATAACAGAAGAGACTTGCGCACTGGTGAATTTGGTGTCAAGCTTCCAGACATTCAATTTGATTTGGAGAAAAAAATGGAAGGTTTGCGTGAGCGAATTGATCGTCTTAAAATGGTAAAGTATTATTTTTCTCTTGCGGATACATTGTATAAAAAAACAAATAAACTATACCTCTCTATTCAGCACCGATACGCGAATGTAAACGAGCTCTATTTGCGCTCTACAGATAGTACACTTGCTGATTTAACAAATCTGGCACTTCGGTATGACTCCTGTATAAAAGCATTTTCGAATTACAAGGCAAGCTCATCCAATCTTGGCAAAACAGGATACAACCAAACGTTAACCATTAATGATATTGACGATTTTAAACGAAGTGGTGTATCGCTGACAAATTTCTATCAGGATGATGTTACCATTTGGAATTATAAGAAGTTTGCCGATAAGAGCAAGGAAATAATTACTAATGAAATTGTTCCCATGCGTGACCATCTGGTAACCTATGATATTGAAATTAACAAGCTTCGCGAAAGGTTAAGTCGCGATTCAGTATCGGTTAATAGTGATCTTACAAAGTTGATCGACAAGTTGTTGGCACAACAACTTCAGAAATTTGACAAAGACCCGCTACCATCCAGTGTTTTTAATTTGAAAATAGCAGATCTCCAATATCGATCTGTTGGATTCGAAAATAGAGCCTTTCGCGATTCAACCAATGTAAATCTGAAGTTAAACCTGATTAACAAAGAATCATACTACCTTAACAAAGTAGATAGCATAGCTACTTTATTATTGCAGGTAGATTTAGATGCAAAGGCTTTAAACTATGAGCACTTCATAACAAATACCTACAGCAACACTATTGTTCTAAAAAGCTATATAGGTGCTTTAAAAGATTATGCGCAACGCGAGCGTAGAAGAATAAATAATGAGCTTGCTTCGCGACAAGAAACACTTCGTTGGATTGTTAATCCGCCTGACTCAATACCATTGTTTATTGAAGAGTCACAGTCTATGTTTAAACCATTGGTTATTGTACCTGAAAAATTTACCTCAGGATTACACTATACAGATTCTATTTCGATGAATGGATACTTTTACTCCATTACACCTAGTCGTGTTTCGGATATTAAGGCTACGTTCCCGGTTGACAAATCAAACTTTAAATTATCCAGATTGAAGGAAGTAAAGTCGTTCGCCATTTCAGATGCAAACGGACAAATATTTTATGTTTTAATTTATTCTGGTAGGGCCAACAACGAAAATAAATTCAGTGCGACTCTGGCAAAAATTTACCGATCGGATGGCCTGGCCTGGAGTAATAACTATACACTTAATTTCATCCCTTCAGAAATTCTCTACAAACCGGAAACAGGAGAGTTAACAATAAAAGACACGACTCTTCAAAGTGTGATCGATAAAAATGGTAAGCAAATCAAGTAGGTTATACCCCTACAAGTTTTTTCCAATCGGTGAAGCGCATGTCCATCCGAAGACGCATCTTCTCATAATTTTCCCAACTGTCAGTTACGTGATAGATAGAAGGTAATGTCTTTACCAATATTTCATCGTAATCATTTCGATATAAGCCACCACCGTAATAGTAATAGGTAAACATGTTTCCTTGCTTACTAAACAATTCAAAGCCAAGGTATCCATCCCATATTTCACTCAAAATGGTACAGGAGATCTCTCTCCTCTTAAATCGGAAAATCTGATTGGAGGCTTCGTCTTCAAAATATTCTGAATAGTTATCTGTGTCAATTACCCAGCCTAAATACATACCAATATGAACATATGCTTGTTCAATGGGCAAGGAGTCAGGGAAGTTTCCCAGAAAGTGACTCTTCGCATTATCGTAGATGGTCTTTTGAATTTCTGCCTTTTTTTCCATAAACAATGTTAACCCCGATTATGCACTTTAACAAGCAAATAGCCGCTTTTCAATGTGACTACATCGTTAATGAAAAAACAAATAGGCTATAAAGATGGCCGCAATAACCCCCGCCAGATCAGCAATCAATCCTCCGGTTAGGGCGTACCTTGTTTTCTTTATATTAATGGAGCCGAAGTAAACCGCCAGGATATAAAAGGTAGTATCGGCACATCCACGGAAGATGCTTGCCAGGTTGCCTACAAAAGAATCGGGTCCAAAACTCTTAACATCTGCAATGGCCATCATCATACCTCTTGATGTTTGACTGCTCAATGGTTTCATAAAGGCGACAGGAAGCGCATCTACAAAGTCTGTATTCAATCCTGTAAGTTGGACAGCCCATCGAATACCTTCGGTGATATAGTTTAATGTTCCGGATGCTTTGAAGACTCCAATAGCCACAAGAATACCAATCAGGTATGGAATAATTTTAACCGATGTTTCAAAGCCTTCTTTCGCACCCTCAATAAATGTTTCGTAAAGAGGTAATCGTTTCCTTAGTCCCAGGATTAGAAAGGATGCGATTATTGAGATTACAGTGATACTCGTAATAAGCGAAGATTGTTTCTGAAGTTCTGCTTGAGACAATGTTGTAAAGTACCAAACACACAATGCAATAAAAGCAGTGAACCCAAAAATGTATGCGCCTATTACCTTATCAAAAAGATTAATTTTTTGTTTGAAGCTCACATAAAGCAAACCTACCAAAGTAGAGCAAAATGTTGCAATAAGTGTAGGCACAAAAATGCTGGTTGGATTAACTGACCCAAGCATGGTGCGATCTGCTATAATGCTGATAGGTATTATGGTGAGGCCAGAGGTATTGAGTACCAGAAACATAATTTGTGCATTTGACGCAGTGTCTTTACTTGAATTTAGATCCTGAAGTTCCTTCATTGCCTTTAAGCCTAAAGGTGTTGCGGCATTATCAAGACCGATGATGTTAGCACTGAAATTCATAATGACTGATCCCGTGGCCGGATGATCTTTTGGTATTTCAGGAAATAGTCTTGAAAAGAATGGTCCAACCAATCTCGACATGATGGCTACCATGCCACCCTTTTCACCAATTTTCATAATGCCCAACCAAAGTGTCATTACCCCAGTAAGTCCGATTGAAATTTCAAATCCAGTCTTCGCCATGTCAAAAGTAGATTGAAGCATCTGAGGAAATACTTCTATATCCTGAAAGAAAATAAACTTGATAAAGGCTACTACAAATGCAATAAGAAAGAAACCAACCCAGATATAATTCAAAATCATTGTAATGCAGATTTATTGAGTATTAAGAATACTAAAACGAAGTTAGCATACCAAATGATAAAAGTGCTTTAGACTAAATCGATTAACTGTAGGCAAGTTTAATTAGGTATTGATAAGATTAAGAATATGACAAGCTGCAAGACCTGCCGTTTCGGTTCTCAGGCGGCTATTTCCCAAACTTACTTTTTGGAAGTGATGTTGAATTGCGAATGTAATCTCATCTGTGCTGAAATCCCCTTCAGGTCCGATGAGTACTAGGTAGTTTGAGGGATGAGGAGCTACGTTTTTTAAATGATCAGGATTAGCGTGGTCTACGTGCGCAATGAATTTTGATTCTTCTTTTGATTGCTTAATGAGCGCATCAAGCTTCACTAGATCATTCACTTTTGGTAAGGTAGCTTTCAAGGATTGCTTCATTGCACTGATGCTACCTTATTCATTCGTTCAATTTTAAGGTAGGGTCGTTCTGTTGTTGTACAGTGAACGAAACTGATTTCATCAATGCCCAGCTCTACAGCCTTCTCAACAAACCATTCAATTCGCTCAGGATTCTTAGTAGGGGAGATAGCAATATGAATTGAGAAATCTTTGGTGGGCTCTTTGATTTTTTCTTTTACTTCAAAGTGGCATTGTTGTGCATCTGCTTTGGAGATAATCGTATCATAAAAGAAGCCTTTTCCATCGGTGATCCTTAAGGTATCGCCTCTTGTTCTTCTTAAAACTTTAATACAATGTTTGGATTCTTCGGGATCGAGATAAAAAATACCTTCCGTAATCTGTGGCTGATAAAAGAGATTCACAGCATCATGCGTATTGTTGATAGAGGCGAGTCATGAGTGCAATGTAATCTTTCATCGCATCTTCTTTCGATTTTCCTTTCACTTCAGCCCAGGCATCGAACTTGGCAATGGCCTTAAAATCAAATCCACCAGGACGATCACCGCTTGCATCACCCTCAGTTGCTTGTTTGAACAATCCATAGAGTTGAAGCAGTTCTTCATTGCTTGGACGCTTTGTCAACTCTTTTGATTGGGCAACCGCCTTTAAAAATTCCTCTTGCATTTGTTAGTCGTTAAAGGTTATCCGTTAATGGTTAATCGTTAATCGAGCTTTAATAATTTCGATTAACGATTAACGGATAACAGTTTCATCGTTTCTCGATGGCAGTATACGATCTCAATTTCTCACCAGTATAAATCTGACGAGGTCTACCGATAGGTTCTTTATTTTCACGCATTTCTTTCCACTGTGCAATCCAACCCGGCAAACGGCCAATAGCGAACATTACGGTGAACATATCAACTGGTATACCGAGTGCGCGATAGATAATTCCAGAATAGAAATCTACGTTTGGATAAAGTTTGCGTTCTACGAAGTAAGGATCTTTAAGAGCAGCCTCTTCTAACTTCAATGCAATCTCCAACACTTCATCATTGACACCTAGTTTCTTCAAAACATCATCAGCAGCTTTCTTGATGATCTTTGCACGAGGATCAAAGTTCTTATAAACTCTGTGTCCAAAGCCCATCAGGCGGAAGCCACTGTTTTTATCTTTTGCTTTGTTAATCCATTTCTCTGTATCACCACCGTCTTTCTTAATGTTCTCCAGCATTACAATAACCTCTTGATTGGCACCACCATGTAATGGGCCCCAAAGAGCATTGATACCTGCAGAAATAGAAGAATAGATACTCGCTTTGGATGAACCAACAATTCTTACCGTTGAGGTAGAACAGTTTTGCTCATGATCGGCATGTAAAATTAAAAGCTTATCAAGTGCAGTGGAAACGATTGGATCTATTTCGTAATTCTCAGCAGGTAAAGCAAACATCATCTTCATGAAGCGTGCGCAATAGTCCAGATTGTTATCAGGATAATTTACCGGATGCCCAACTGCGTTTTTGTAAGCCCATGCTGCGAAGGTTGGCATTTTGGCCATGGAGCGAACAATGCTTAAGTAGACACCTTCAGCAGAACGATTTGGATCGAGCGATTCAGGATAAAATGCTGTTTGAGAACAGAATAGAGAGGCCAATACACCCATCGGGTGAGCGGTTG
>DAIQPD010000062.1:0-22145 GCA_036787535.1 Chryseolinea sp. | reverse complement strand
GTTGGTTCGTTGTTGTTGCTTCAGCAAGAGTTCAGGGATTTCGATTTCATAGTCAATAACATCATAATGCTTGCGCTCAAGCAACCGCGAAATAATTTCAGCAGTTGGTGTAAGTTGATTCGTCTGACTCACCTGAATAACCAATCGATCAAGCTGATGATAATTCTTTTTTTCAAGCTCTGATTGTTCGTTTGAGCTGCCTCCTCCAAAAAACATCCCTCGACTTTGCATGGCAGCCAACCGAAGTGCTTCAGCGGTTATTTTATCGCGGTTCTTGTATCGAATTAAAACCGTTTGAAGGGGAGTGTAGATATCCATGTTGAAATTACGAATGCCCAACTTGCTAATACTCGATTCAGAAACTACCCGTTCAGCCAAAACACCCACAATCTTTAACCACTGTCGTCCTACCTTAATACTTTTTCCGATAGGGTTTTCGGTTGGGAAAAATTTTGTTCTGATTGAATTACCTATAATACACACGGGCGCTCCCAGCCGTTGCTGCTCTTGGTTAAACACCTGTCCTTCTGCTAAAGTAAAATTATAAATATCAAAATAAACAGGTTCTACACCTACCAGCTTTGCCGACCTTCTTAGTCCATTTCGAATAACGTATGTATCCAAAATAATTTCCGGGCTTATAACGATTTCACCGGGGATAACTTCTTCAATACTTCTAACATCACGAATGGTTAAACCCGGAGAGAATTTCTTTTTTTCTTTCTGACCTGCTTGTTCCGTTACCTTCTCTTCTTCCTGCTCAATTATGGGCTTTACAACAATGTTATTAACACCCACTAATTTTATCTGATTCAGAATTTCTTGTTGTGCTCCGTTACCTATGGCCAACATAGCAATAACAGCAGCAACACCGAAAATAATACCGAGTGCGGTTAGCAATGAACGGACTTTGTTTGTTAACACTGCATCAATAGCAATGTATAGATTGGCAAGTAGGCGCTGAGGCAACATTTCTGAGATGTTATTTATTGGTGATACTTGCCGGAACAACAATAGATGGCACAGGTTTTTCTTCCTTCTTCTCTTCCTCCTTTAATTTTTTCCGTTTGCCATTCATTTCTTTTAATAATATAACCTCATCGTCTTCCTTTCCGGGAGGAACAGATAGATATACTTTATCACTTTCAGAAAGGCCACCCAGCACAACAGCATCGTTCGCATTAATTTCTCCAACTATTATTTCTTGTTTCACCACATTGGCTCCATCCTTTTTAAATACATAGGTAATGGTATCTGATTGACTGTGCAGACATTCTAATGGAATGAACAATGCACTGTCTATTACATTCGCAACAATTTTGTTACTGGTTGTCATGGAAGGACGAAGCGTAGGATCTGTTCCGCTAATCTCTACAGCAATTTCAAAAACTTTTGCATCCGAATTAGGGCGTTGTTCACCAACATTGGCCACACGAACAACCTGCCCATTTAATTTTTTATCCGGGTAGGCATCCAATCCAATTTCTACTTTTTGTCCTGGTTTTACTTTGCGAACATCAACTTCATTCACATACGTCTTAGACATCATCTTCGTCAAATCCGGAAGCGTTGCAACTGTTGGCTCCCAAACACTGATTTGCGAACCCGCCTTAATTGCTTTTCCATCCCAACCTTTTTCATAAATCACCATTCCTTCTTCAGGTGCAATGACATTAAATGACTCTAACACTTTTGTCATGTTATTGAAGTCATTATTTACTTTACGAAGTTCGGCATCTACTTCGCGCATCTTTTCGATATTCTGTTTCTTTTTTATCTTATAGTTCTCCAAAGCCTGTTCATAACCACGCTTTGCTTTATCCAAATCAATACCGGCTTGCTTAATCGTGGCTGGAGGTTCAAATTTTGATTGCTCTAACACAATCCCTTTTTCTTCTACTGCATACTTAAGATTAATTAGCTCATCACGTGATTGCCGCATAATTAAAGTAGTATCCAATTGTGTCTGTACAAATTTTGAATTGGCTTTTTCAACTTCAATCTGCTTGGCTTGAAATTTATTTTGAAATTCTGAACGATCTAGCGTGGCTACCCAATCCCCCTTTTTCACCACTGTACCTTCATCGATTATTCCCTGAATATTGACCTGATAGATTCCAAATTCGCGAAGCGTGGAAGGTCCTAAAATTTTTACTGAGTTCTTGGCTTCTAACTCACCTGTGGTTTCAATTTCTACTTTAAAGGGACCACGTTTTACGTCTGCTATAATATCCGCTACACCTCCAACGGTATTGGTCCTGAAAATAAAATAGGCAGCAAGGATTCCAATGGTAATTCCTGCTCCAATAAGTACTTTTCTCTTCATGTGTGGGTTTGGTTTAGCAACTCTGCTATTAGTTAATTGCTAATGTTACTTTACTCCAAAAAACGAATAAGGTTACAGCACTACCTACCACTCACACACATCAATGCCCTATCCTGTAATTA
Organism: Chryseolinea sp.; assembly: GCA_036787535.1. Lineage (GTDB taxonomy): Bacteria > Bacteroidota > Bacteroidia > Cytophagales > Cyclobacteriaceae > Chryseolinea. Next base: position 19,697 of record DAIQPD010000062.1, on the reverse strand, counting down.
GTGAAAGGATAACGGCTATCCTTTCACCTTTATTGTCATTAATTATTGGTTCGCCCCCTTTTTTACAGACATCTTACCAAGCGCAGCGTTCTTATCAATTTTGCCAGCATTAAAATCTTTCAATACACTTCCTTTAACGGTACACTCAAGTGTTGTGGGTATTCCACAACCTGTGCACCTGGTTAACTTGATCTGAAAAATAAGATTCTCATCATCCTTCAGACTTTTTAGTGTTCTACCATAATCGAGAATATTCTCTTTCATTTCCTTTTCAAACTTGGGATACAGTTCTGCTACCTTTTTATTTCGTGTGGCCAGATCAACATCCTCAAGCCCCAGGGTTGGCAAAGCAAAACGTCTGTATTCTGTTTCAATTCCGCTGTACATTTGCATGTAGTACACCACACCATAATCCTTCAAACGCTCAAAGTATATTTTGTCTTCCGTGAAATATGTTTTAGAAAGATCAATTCGATACAAGCTGTTGAAAATGCTTGACAACAATTCGAAATCCGGCTCCACTGCTTCCATTGTTTGAGTATTCACCACTTTCACTTTCGCCAGAACCTGATCACGGTTTACTTTACCTTGTTTGTAGCTTGTTAAATCAGACTTCGTTACCTCTACTGAAAGATGGGTACGCTGTGGCGTGTTAAAATATTGATTTACCCAAACACGAGGCTGATCTCCCTGATTGGCCACAATGATTTTTTCATCAGGCTGAAGTTGTGTAATCATATCACCATAATCTACAAGGAACATCTTTGCTGCTTCAATCACTTTTAAATTGTAAGCATCTCGCACGCTGTCCATATCCAAGCGTTTACTTTTAGTCGGTTTTCCGGCAAGCTTGATTGTATTGTTACCACGTGCACGGTCGCTTTCAGATCGCGCTCGATCATAAGCTTCTCTTTCACTATCTGATGAACCATAACTGTAACTGTAAGTCACCACTCCAGGAGGTTGTGGCGCATCGGCTGGTTCAGGACTACCATCCCAGATCATTACATTATTACTTCCATTCATTCCCATTCCTCCCACTGCAAAAGAAATAGGTGTTGTAAAATCAGCTGGCAAATAAAATGTTACACCATACCCAGGTTGATAATTAGCCGTTACCTCCAGTGGAAAAAACATCCGCTGTTGATCAAACTGCTGTTTAATCAAAGTGCTTAATACATTTTGGGCAACAGCAATATCGCGTTGCATTCTTTGCTCATCTACCTTTTGTGCAAAGAGAGGATGCGATACCATCAATACCATCCACACTACACCTTTCCAGAATTGAAATCTATTTTTCATATCTATACTATTTTGTTTTGTAAAGCTGAAAGCAAAAAGCTAAAAGCTGAAAATTTTAAAAAATCTTAATTCTTAATCCCTCTTGTTGATGTAGGATTGCCAACTGTTGTAATAATACTCGATAGAATCTGCTCCGTCTCCTGCTTAAACACATTGGTATTTTTCTCCATACTATTTAATCTCGTCTGAACCAATTGTAAATCATCATTGCGCTGTTGTTGTAAATATTTTGAAAAGTCAACCAGTAATGCCTCAACATATTTTTTCTGATCGTTAGCCGTGAGTTGAAAATAATCTTTCACCATTTTCATGTTCTCCGCCTGGATGTTGGATACATAATCACTGATCTGAGCTTGAGATGCCAGGGAAGCCTGACGCACCAGTTGATCCATGTTACCAGAATTCGCTGCCAGTGTTTTTCGGATGGAAGCATCTAGCTTTTGTTGTGATGCTTCAAAGCTTGACTGAAACGATTCGTTATTGTTTGCCAAAGATGAATTGATCATCTCCTGAACCTGATCGGGTGTTAATGAAGCTTCTGTTGGTTTTGTTTCCGGAATAATTACCGGAAGCACCTCTTGTTGTTTCCCAAAGCTGATCTTAAATTCGTTTCCACCCATACTGATTCGGGCGTTCATAAAATATCCCACCATCATCACAAGCAACAACGAGGCTGCAATACTCATGATGGTTTTAAAATACGGAACGTCCCAGAAATAATGTTTTGCATCGCCAATAAAAATGGGTGGAGCAATAACTTCCTTATCCTTTACACGCCCTAAAAGATTACTGACGCTCTTTAAATTTTCAAGTGAACGCCTCTCGTCCTCATGCAAGGCAAGGTATTGCTCTACTTTCATTTTGGCTTCACCTTCTAACTCTCCGTAGAGGTAAGCCATCAACTCGCTTTCATTTGGTTTATAGTTCATAACCCAAGGTATCTTTAGTGATATTTTTACGATCTAAAATTTTCTTTAACCCATCAAGCCCATAATACATTCTCGACTTCACAGTATTTTCAGAAATATTCAAAGCTTCAGCAATCTCCCGAAACTTTAGCCCCTCATACTCTTTCATAATAACAACCTCACGTTGTTCAACACTCAACTCCAGCAATGCTTCTTGCAAAATGTCGGCAAGTTCAAGTTGCTGAAGCTGGCGTTCCGGGTTTTCATTTCGCTGCCGCGATGATTCCCACTGAGGGGATTCCTCCGCTTCCGGATTCCATACCTTATCAAATGAAATGGCCCTGCTACCTTTGATTTTCCGAGCCTCTTCACGACAATAATTTACGGCAATAGTATAGAGCCATGACTTGAACCGCCCATTATCCTGAAGGCTGGGCAGATTACGACACATCGAAATAAATGTTTTCTGAGAGACCTCCATGGCCAAGTCATGGTCGAGAAAAAATTTATAGGCGTAGTTGTAGATTCGCTTGTACCAGAGCTGCACTAATTTGCCTTGCGCAGGTTGATCCCCTTGTTTGGCCCGGATTACGAGGGTATCAGCATGCATCATTGCGATGTCTAGTAAAGTATCAACCACAGATTAGGAATTTAAACTATCAATTGGCGCTCTACTGTTTCCATTACCTCAGCCAATCTGGTATAAAGATGGACATGTAAGCCAAATAGTTTTACCGTGAATGGATATTTTTATGTGTCCACAGACCACAGTCGACAGTGGTCTGTGGACCAAAACCTGACGCTTTAAACTTTAAACTTAAATCTTGATTTCTATCTTTGCCGGCCATGAAAAAACTGATTTCCCTGCTGATTCGCTTCGTTCCACGAAAATACCTGCAACGTATAAGCGGAATTGGGCTTAAAGTACTGGGTATTTTTTATAGCGGTAGTGATGTTACATGTCCGGTTTGCGAAAAGAGCTTTCGTAAATTTCTTCCTTACGGCCGATTAAATCCAAGGCCAAATGCCCTTTGCCCTAATTGTCTTTCGCTGGAACGTCATCGATTAATCTGGTTTTATCTTAATCAAAAGACTGACTTTTTTAAGCATCCGATGCATGTGTTACACATTGCACCTGAAGCCTGTTTCATAAAACGATTCGAGAAAATTCATGGTGATCGATACATTACAGCCGACATTGAATCACCTCTGGCAAAAGTGAAAATGGATATTCACGACATTCCTTTTCCCGAAAATACATTTGATGCATTGCTCTGCAACCATGTACTCGAACATGTACGAGACGACATCAGAGCTATGAGTGAGATTCATCGGGTGTTGAAGCCCGGAGGTTTTGCCATTCTCCAAGTACCTTTCTTTAATCCGATACCAGAAGTAACATTAGAAGATCCATCTATTACAGATCCGCGCGAACGCGAAAAAGCGTACGGACAAGATGATCATGTTCGCAAGTATGGAAAAGATTATGCAAAGCGGATGGAACGTGCAGGCCTGATCGCGACTGAAAATGAATTTGTAAATACCTTATCGGATGAGACGCGTAAAAAGTTTGGACTTGTGAAAGGTGAGATGCTATTTATTGGACGGAAGCGATAGTCCTTCTTCAGGTATCTTAACACTATATTATCCTTATTTTTAATTCAGCACAGTGCTCCATTGTGTAGTTCAAAGTATTAAAATTAGCTACCTTTTTTTCTATTGAGTCATATCAAACACCTTTAATACTCCTTGTGCTTTGGTTTTTTAAAGACTAATAAATCATTATCTTTTCATCAGGAACCCAGAATTGATTTATCTTGAATTAGTCAGCGACAACTATGACATTATTACGTAGGCTCTTTTCAATGCAAATCCTTGCCTTGATACCTCTTTCACATCTCGCTGCACAAGAAATAAGCTTCGATCATATCACAACCGATGGTGGTTTAGTAACGGGCAATGTCCGAACTATTCTGGAAGACTATCAGGGATTCATTTGGTTTGGAACAGAAGATGGTTTGCAACGGTACGATGGACATTCGATGGTAAACTATCATCATGATGAAGATGATTCAACCACTATAAGCAGCAATTACATTTTATATTTATTTGAGGACAGTAAAAAAAATTTATGGATCGGTACGCTTGATGCAGGTCTTTGTCTCTACGACCGTAGCAAAGATTCTTTCAGACGTTTCATTCATAACCCTGCTGACAACAATTCAATTCTTGGAAACTATGTGAGAATTATCTACGAAACTGCGGATAGCACACTTTATCTGGGGCTTGAGGAAGGTGGTTTTAGTCATTTTAAAACGCCTTCCAAGATTCCATCCTCTATCGAGTTCACTAACTTTAAAATTCCTAAACGGAAAGATCGTTCTGGCACCAACCTCGTAGGTTCCATTGTTGAAGACACAGATCATTCATTATTGATAGGCGTAAATGGTGCTGGCTTAAATCGCTTTAATCCTAAAACAAAAAAGTTTGAGCAACTACTAAAAGACTCCTGTAGCAACAGCATCCACCATATATTTCTGGATTCTAAAAACAGAATGTGGATTGGATCGTGGGACAACGGATTGTTTATCTATGATCGAAATTCCAAAAAATTAATTCATCACACCAGTGAGGCGCGAAAAGGTTTTCTTCCGCACAATCAAATCGAAAATATTTCCGAAGATTCGGAAGGTAATTTTTGGATCGGCACTGACAACGGACTTAGCGTGATCCGTAATGGTACTGATCCTTTTTCACTAGCTCCTTTTACTACCTTCAAACACAATCCATTTGAATCAAACAGTTTATTAAGCAACTCTATAAAAGTATTTTTTATAGACAAACGGAATAGATTTTGGATTGGCTCATACTATGGTGGCATCAATGTTTACGATAAGAACGCTTTGAAGTTCTTCCCAATCAAATCCAAAGCATGGTTGACTGGCACACTTACTCACAATAACGTCTTTACTTTTGCTGAAGATGGTTATGGTGATCTGTGGGTAGGAACGGATGGCGGTGGTCTTCATCATTTGAAGAAACCAAGCCAGGGCGTTAAAGAGAGTAATTTTACAAAAGTACCAATTGAACTAAACCATGCTTTAGCAGACAAAATAAAATGCCTGGAGACTGATGGACTGGGGAATCTTTGGATCGGAACATGGGGCACGGGTATGTTCAAATTAAATATCAATACAAAATCGTATGAGCATTTTGGTCACGATGCAAATTCAACAAATGGTCTCTTAGCAAATGAAGTTACCATCATCAAAGCAGATTCGCTCAACAATCTTTGGATCGGAACTTTTAATGGAGGCTTACATTATTTCGATCCCAAGCAGAATAAATTTACCCACTACTCAAGGTTTCCTTCCAAAAGCAACTCAGCTCAAATAAATAGGATTACTTCTATTCACATTGGTCGTGATGGAAAGGTATGGGTAGCGCGCGAAGTTGGAGGATTAAATCTTTTCGATTCCGAAACGCAGTTGTTTAAAACCATCGAACAAGGAATATTAACTAAACTACTTACCATTCTGTCCATCCATGAAGACAAAGAAGGTGTGCTGTGGTTAGGTACGAATGGTGCAGGACTAATTCGGTATAACCCTAAAAAAAACACGGTAAAAGTCTATAATGAAAAATCAGGACTGTCCAATAATGTTGTGTATGCGATACTGGAAGACACATTGAGTAACACCGCATGGTTTAGCACAAACAAAGGTCTTTCTGTTCTGGATCTATCGAAAGAAACTTTTGTAAACTATTCAAAAGCAGATGGCCTGCAGGGAAATCAATTTAATCATGGCAGTGCCTTGCTTTATTCGAACGGCACAATGGTTTTTGGAGGAACCGATGGAATGAATGCTTTCATTCCCGGAGATATAAAAAAGAGCAATTATTTATCACCTCTTGTTTTCACCAGGTTTTCACTTCAAAATAAAGAAGTAAGTATTCGTGATCCACAATCACCACTTTCAGAAAATATTATACTGACACCCGTGATCAACCTGAATCATGATCAAAATTCGTTTGATGTTGAATTCACCATGCTCGAATACAATCTTTCCAACCGAAATGAATATGCTTATTTTTTAGAAGAATTGAACACAAGGTGGCAAGAGATTGGAAGAGAACGGAAAGCCACCTTCACGAATCTTAATCCGGGTACTTATAAATTAAAGATCAAAGCAAGCAACAGCGATGGTTTTTGGACGAATGACGAAAAGAGCATCACCATTGTTGTTCATCCGGCTTGGTACCAAACTATTTTATTCAAAATTATAGTGATTGCCTGCATCGGGCTTTTCATATTCGCAATGGTAAGGATTCGACTTAATTTTTTGTTGAAACAAAAAGCAAAATTAGAGCGACAGGTCTTAGAACGAACCACTGAATTGAAACATAAAAACAATGAACTGAGTGAACGGTATACTGAAATTCAAAATCAGAATACCGAATTGCAAATTCAGAAAATGGAAATCGCATCTATGAACCATGAGATTCAGGCTCAAAACGAAGAACTTACATCACAAAATGATCACATCAATTTGCAGAGAGAAGATCTGGAAGAAGCCCGAACTAACCTGAAACAAATTAATGATCAGTTAGAACTTCTGGTTGATCAACGTACCCAAAAACTAGAAGAAACAATTGCCGAGCTCGATAAGACCATCGCTGAATTAGATCGCTTTGTTTACAGTGCTTCTCACGATCTAAGCGCACCACTAAAATCAATACTCGGCCTCGTAAACATTGCAAGGATTGAACAGAATCCGGAAACGGTAAAAGGTTACCTCGACTACATTGAGACCAGCATTCGGAAATTAGATAAGGTAATTAAAAGTCTGGTGGAGTTTTCGCGCAACTCAAAACAAGAAGTTAACATTGCAGAATGTAATATACATCAACTCACTCAGGATGTTTTGAACGAGCTCGCCTTCTGGCCGGATGCGCAGAAAATAAATTTCATCAATAAAATCGAGGTAGATAAACTTATTTTAACAGATCAAGATCGGCTTAAGGTAATCTTGCACAACCTGATTGGGAATGGAGTTAAGTATGCGGATTTATCGAAAGAGAATTCTTTTGTTCAAATAGAAACACATTCAACTAACTCACATGTCATCCTTACTGTTTCTGATAATGGAATAGGCATTGAAGAAAAGTATCAACCTAAAATCTTCGATATGTATTATCGGGGAACAGATCGCTCTAAAGGATCAGGCCTAGGACTTTTTATCGTAAAAGAAATTATGATAAAGCTCGGAGGAAATATTGACGTTTCTTCCTCAAAAGGAAAGGGAAGCACGTTTACATTGACGCTCAAACAGAGCTAATCATTATTGTCTAATCAAATTCTTGATAGGCTATATTAAATTGTAGCAATGCATTTCAATTCAATTGCAATAGGTGTAGGTAATGCATTTACCTCTACGGTAGTACGACAAGGTTGACTATCTTTAAAGTACTCCGCATAGATTGTATTGAAAATGTGAAAATCATTTTTCATGTTCGTTAGGAACACAGTAACATCAACCAGATTCTCCCATCGCGAACCGGAAGCTTCCAGAACAAATCTTACGTTTTGAAAAACGGAATGACATTGCGCTTCAATGTCATAGCTTAAAATATTTCCATCATCATCTAACGTTACCCCCGGAATTTCCTTCAAACCTTTTTTACGTGGACCAACTCCGGAAAGAAAAAGTAAATTACCTATTCGTTTTGCGTGAGGGTAAAGACCTACGGGTTCGGGTGCCTGATCGGAATGTATTGATGTTGTCATGTATGTGATCCTCTAAAGGTTAGAAAATTAGAGCTTAAAGCCTACAGGCAAAACAAACCTAGTCCGTACAGGTTTGCCACGTTGATATCCCGGATTCCATTTTATGTCTATCTCGCGCAAGGTGTTGATTGCCTCATCATCGCAGCCTGATCCAATTCCCTTTATTATCTTAAAATCGGATAATGATCCATCTTTATTCACTAAAAATTCCACAAAAACCATTCCTTGAACGCGATCCTTCTTTGCCTTTTTTGGGTAAGTTAAACTCGAACCAATGCTTTTATAAAACAAAGTCAAGCCACCCATTGGCTCCGCCATTTTCTCAATTTCAGTATAGGTATACGAATTCCGATCATCATCATAACTAATGCCTGAAATCAATTTTCCCTGGTTATATATTTCTTCATAGTAAGTAACAGAGTCCCGAACTCCAGTCCATACAGAATCCTTTTGGCTATCTATTAGTTTACCTCGCTCAACCATTTTCCCACGCTGATAAATTTTAAAAACACATTCACAATATCCTGTGCCTGATTTAACAATTTGTTTTCCTGATTCTGTCCAGTAATCCACCATTTTAAACGAGCCAGACAAATATTTTTCAACGCTTTGTCTGTTGCCGTTTGAATACCAATTATTAAATATGCCCAAGGGAAGATTCTTCTCAAAATTGCCTTCAATTGCCATTTGTCCATTGGGGTGAAATTGGATATAAGCCCCATTGTTTATCTTACCTTCCGACACAACCTCTTTCGATCGAATGGTTTTTGTGGCTGTATAGAAAGATCGCATTGTATCAATTTTATTGGGATTCTCCACTTCTACCACATAATACGTACTGAGTGCAATATCTTCCGTCTTTTTGTCATCATCAGTATAATACGTACGAATTTCATCTTGTCCTTGTACCTGAAATCCAACACATAAGAGCACTGCGAATAATAATCTCATTCTATAGTAAAATTTAAAATTTAACACCAAACACTAAACTACCCCAATAACTTTCCCAATCCGCTCCTTCTTTTGTTGAAGGTATCATTCTTACAACACTCACCATCCATGCACCCGGATTGCTGATATGCGTTTCCATGGTTCCGTCTTGTTCGGTATAAATATTTTGTATGGTGGTGCGATTATCAAAACGATTCCACACTTTTATCCTGGCTCCAAAAACTGGTTTGCCTTGCCACAAAATTTTAAAGCGAATCAAATCACCTTTCTTTAATGAATACGGATTTCGATCCGGAACAATTTCAATAGGTAATCCCATTACCTTTTTATAAGTATCATCTTTTACATCGCCAACTTGAAAAAGTAATTTTGTGTGTCGTGAATAAAACTCTTTTGATGGCTTGTTTAATGTATTGGTGTTTTTACGGATATCATACACATTATCAAGCCCATCTTCTTTTAAATAGCTATTGAACTTATCCGCCTCCAATTCGATGAAAGCGTTATTGCTTTGCATAACAATTAAATGCGTTCCATTTTCTTTTAATTCAATTTCAAGATTATCCTTATCCCCTTCCTTTACATTTGTTTTCAAATCAATTGTCTGACTGCCTCTAAGTAATTCCAGTCTTTCAATTCGATGGTGCTTCAAATTCCAAGGCTCGCCCGTAAAATTCTGGCCTACCTTAAAGCTTAATGTTGCTTTTTCTCCTATGGCATAAAAATATTTCTGCGGCTGAATCCAGAACTCGTGAGCTTGAACTACAATTGAGATTGTTATTAAAAAAAGTATGGCTAAAAGTTTCTTATTCATTTCATTGTTCTTTGTCCACAGACCACGGTCGACTGTCGACAGTGGGCCGTTGACCGTTTACTATTTCTTATTCATTATCTCCTCAATCTCATCCGCTTCAATCGGAATGTTTTTCATTAAATCCAATACTCCGTTTTTTTGAATCATCACGTTGTTTTCAATTCGAACGCCAAGACTTTCTTCCTTAATGTAAATACCGGGTTCAACCGTCCATACCTGGCCGACTTGCATTTTGTGATACATGCTGCCAACATCATGCACATCCAATCCAAGCTGATGACCTGTGCCATGCATAAAGTATTTCATAAAGAGTGGCTTGTTCACATCCTGATTCTTGATGTCCTTTTTGTCTATAAGCTTCAAACCAATCAACTCACTTTCCATAATCTTTTGAACTTCCTTATGGTATTCAAAATATTTTGTTCCCGGCTTTAACATTTTGGATGCTTTTTGATGTACACGAAGCACAGCATTGTAAACATCCTTTTGTCGCTTGGTGTATTTTCCGTTTACCGGAATGGTGCGCGTCATGTCGGCATTGTAATTGGCATACTCTGCACCAACATCTAACAATAAAATATCGCCTGACTTACATACCTTATTATTTTCAATATAATGCAACACACAGCTGCTTGCGCCCGATGCAATGATCGGTTCGTAGGCAAATCCTCTCGAGCCATTTCGCAAAAACTCATGCGCGAGTTCTGCTTCAATTTCAAACTCCATTACACCCGGCTTTACAAACTTCAATAGCCGGAAAAATGCTTGTTCCGTAATATCACAAGCCAGCTGCAATAAGGCTATCTCTTCTGCCGATTTGATGGAGCGCAGTCGATGCATAATAGGCGCTAACCTTTCATATCGATGCAATGGAAATTTTTCCATACACCATTTTACAAAACGATTCTCACGCGTCTCAACACTTACCTCTGCCCGATAGTGGTCGTTAGTATTCAAATACACATGCTCAACATCACCCATCAACATCATCGTATTGAAAAGCTTTGGAAATTCTGAAAGCCACAACACCGTTTGTATGCCCGTTGCTGTTCGCGCTTCTTCTTTAGTCAGTTTATGTCCTTCCCATGTTGCGATTAATTCACTCGTCTCTTTCAGAAATAAAACTTCGCGATATTTTTCATCCGGAAAATCCGGGCACATCACAAAAACAGTTTCTTCCTGATCAACACCTGTTAAATAAAACAGATCACTGTTTTGACGGAATCGCATCGTTCCGTCTGAGTTGGTGGGCATAACATCATTGGCATTCACAACTAAAACAGAATTTGATTTCACTTCCTTCATCAATCTTTTGCGATTGGTAATGAAGAGTTTCGGATCGATGCTTTTGTATCTCATATTGAATCCCTAATTTTCAGGGATCGCAATTTAAATAAATCTCCATGAAGAAGAATCGCTTTATCCTTATTGTCCTCATACTTATCACCTTTATTGCAAATGCGCAAAAATATCAACCCTCGCCAGAGAACCTCAAGAACCGTGAATGGTTTCAGGATGCCAAGTTCGGTCTCTTCATTCATTGGGGAGTGTATAGTGTTCTGGGCGATGGCGAATGGGTGATGAATCAACAACAAATTCCCATTAAGGCATACGAGAAAATTCCAGCGTTTTTCAATCCAACGGAATTTGATGCAAAGGCTTGGGTGCAAATGGCAAAAGGTGCGGGCATGAAATACATTACGATCACCAGCAAACACCATGATGGATTTGCCATGTTTGATAGCAAGGTATCAGATTACAACATCGTCAAAAAAACTCCTTACGGGAAAGATGTTTTAAAAATGCTGGCGGACGAATGCCGCAAAGAAGGTATTAAACTTTTCTTCTATCATTCTCAACTCGACTGGCACAGCACTGATTACTTTCCCCGGGGCAACACCGGAGGTGACTGGACCGGGCGACCTCAAAGTGGTGACATGAATAAATATTTGGAATATATGGATGCCCAACTATCTGAACTCTTAACCAACTATGGTGATGTTGCCGGCATTTGGTTCGATGGCATGTGGGACAAGAAAGATGCGGATTGGCAAATAGAAAGAACGTATAGCTTAATTCACAAGCTTCAACCCGGAGCGTTAGTAGGAAGCAACCACCACAGAACCCCGTATGAGGGTGAAGATTTTCAAATGTTTGAAAAAGATTTACCTGGCCATAACACCACCGGTTTTGCCCCGGAACAAACTATCGGACAATTACCTAAAGAAACCTGCGAAACGATCAATAACTCATGGGGCTTCAATCTGAAAGACGATCAGCACAAAAGCAAAAAAGATCTTATTCAATACCTGGTAAAGTCTGCAGGTTATGGTGCTAACTTTCTGTTAAACATCGGCCCCATGCCGAATGGAAAAATTCAAACCGAGCACATTGCGCGATTGAAAGAAATGGGCGAATGGCTTAACGTTTATGGAGAAACTATTTATGGCACCCGAGGCGGGCCACTTACTTCGCGAGAGTGGGGTGTAATGACACAGAAGGGAAATAAGGTATACCTGCACATATTGAACTGGCAGGATGAATCCATTGTGTTTCCTTCATGGGGGAAGAAAATAAAATCAGCAAAAGTCTTTACCGATAAATCGCCAGTGAAGTTTTTAGAAAATGAATTTGGAATTACATTAAAAGTTCCGAAGGCAAAGATGGATGGTATTGATACGGTGATTGAATTGGAAATGAAGTAAGTGAGTCGTTACCCGTTAATGGTTAATCGTTAATTCGAACTCAATAAAACAACAATGCCGAATGAAGTTCATTCGGCATTGTTGTTTTATTACAAAGACAATATTTATTCTTTCATGGAAAATTAAGGTTTGATTTTAAAGTTCTTTATCGACCGGATCGGCAACATCATCTGTGTTAATGTAATTGATCAAGATAAACGTTACTAAGAATCCGGAGAAGAAACCTTCAAAGGCTACAATAAAGGCAGAGATGTACGGATTTAAATACCTACCCATTTCAGAGTTTGCTTTTATATCCGCCATCATATTCGGATCAATAATCATATACAGAAAAAGAAAGGCCGAAAACACAAGCGAACCGACAGCGCCTGTTGCTACACCTGTAACCAACGCTCTGAAATAATTAAGATGATCGCGATGCGTTTGTTTGAATTTCTTAAGTGCCAGATAAATTCCCGCAACCAAAATAACGAGGTTCAACATGCGCAACTCAACGTGGTTTGATAAGTTTATTAATTTCATAAACAGAAAAAATACAATGAGTCCACCGGCAATGCGCAAGCCGTAATTTTCAGGAATTCGGTTGGGATTATTGAATATGCTCATACGATTTGATTTTTGGTTTTTTTCAATTTTCTATTTTTTTAAGACAATTACAACGATTTCGGAGGTTATAATTCACTAACTTCGATATAAACCAAAATATCATTTGATATGAAAGCATTAAAAATTATAGGAATTATCCTAGTGGTAATCGTTGCCATCGGTTTGGTGGCCGTAGTGATGCAGCCGGGTCAGGGACACATTGAAAAATCAATTGTGATTAATGCTCCTGCCGCTTCTGTCTTTGCAGAGGTAAGCGATTTTGAAAAATTCAATGTCTGGTCGCCCTGGGCAAAGATGGATCCGGAGGCAAAACAAACTGTTGAAGGTACATCTGCCAGTGTCGGACATAAAATGGCCTGGGATGGACCAAAGACCGGAACCGGATCTATGTGGACTGAAGAAATTAGAGAAAACGAATATGTGAAAAACGGAATGAAGTTCGGAGGCTCTGAAACAGCATACTACAGCGAGTTTATTTTAACACCAGAAGGAGAAGGCACTAAAATTAGCTGGACGTATGATGGCCCAAATGAAGGTCTGAGTGGAAAAGCAATGTGGCTTGTCATGGGAAGTATGATGAGTAGCCAATATGAACAAGGATTAAAAGATCTAAAGGAAATTGCAGAAAGCAAACCTGCTATTCAACCTGAAACAGCTCCCGTAGATTCAACCTCAATAATGCAGTAGTTATTAAAAGAAAAGACTGCATTCAAGAAATTATAAAACATAAAGCACCGAGTCGGTGCTTTATGTTTTATAAAGGGATGTCTGGCTTCTTTTAAAAATTGAAACATTCAGTTTTCATAGTACCTTCGTATTCTGTCTATAAAACAAATACTTTAATCTCAACCCCACATTTATGAAAAAAATGATGACCCTCGTTCTGGCGCTAGTCGCTTTAACGTGTAATTCTTTTGCCCAAAGCATTTACTTTAAAGCTGGTGGTGGTTATGCTATTCCTATTGCATCACAATCTATTGGTGAAAAATATCATTACAAACAAGATTATACGAATGCTAACAATCCCATTAGCAAACAAACAGCTGAAAATGTTTCAGGATCTTTTGGCGCTGGCGCAAATTTTAATGTGGGTGCAGGTTATATGTTCAACGAGTATATTGGTGTCGAACTTAATGCTCAATATACATTAGGAAAAAAAATCGAAACCAGTAATATCGAAACCTATACCACTGGCAGCTATTCCAGTTCTACCGAGCATATCATCCAGCACTATTCCAGAGGTATTTATTTAAATCCTTCTTTCATACTAACTACCGCCAGAGGATCGAAAATTCCATACGGTCGGTTTGGTTTAGTTGTCGGATCCCAAAAAATAATGAAGGATTCAACTTACACGTATACTGATGGTTTCTACAACTCTACAGGAACTGGCAAGGGAGAATACTCTGGAGGTATCAGTCTTGGTTTTCAAGGGGCTGTTGGTATAAATTGGATGCTGAGCGACAAGATTGATTTATTCACTGAAGTGAATTTCATTAGCATGACCTATTACGCAGAAGAATACGAGGTAACAGAATATAACTCCAATGGCTATGATTATTTGCCTGAGCTCTCAGTTTCACAAAAGAAAACCGTATTTAAAAAAGAGATTGAATTAGGTGAATCACAAAATCCAGACAAGCCAAGAGAAGAATTACGCGAGGGAAGTGCCTTTAGTTCATTATCGCTTCAGGTCGGTATTCGGTTTTTATTGAATGGCCACGGGATGTAATTAAAGTTTGCGTATTGAAAATAATTCCAGAGTAGTACGGTTCTCTGGAATTTTTTTTGTCAAGACACTACTAAAACATGACACAAAAATTACCTTTGCACCATGACACTTGATCAATTCACAGCAACATTGGAAGAGGATGCTCCTCCACAAAACGTTACCCTGTTATTACAAGCTCTTTGGTTCGAGGCCAATGGTGATTGGAACAAAGCGCACGATCTAGCACAAGAGGTT
Source organism: Chryseolinea sp. (assembly GCA_036787535.1). Taxonomy (GTDB): domain Bacteria; phylum Bacteroidota; class Bacteroidia; order Cytophagales; family Cyclobacteriaceae; genus Chryseolinea. The sequence continues at coordinate 4,657 of DAIQPD010000062.1, read as the reverse complement.
GAGTCGGCAGATTCATCGTGGGTTCATGCCTACCTTCATCGCAAAGATGGTGATTTAGGTAATGCAGCTTATTGGTATCAGCAGGCCGGTAAACCAGTTTGCAAAAAATCGCTGCATGATGAGTGGGAAGAAATCGTTTCTGCATTTCTTTCCTAAAAATCGGATTCGTGTTGTTTTGATTTGACTTGTTCTTTCGCGAAGGAGTATTACTCTACTTCACTATCTGGATCCAACCCTTGTAGATTTTATTGTTTTTTACGAGATGTAGCTTATAGTAGTAGGTGCCATTGGGTAAGCCATCAGCGTTCCAATCGTTAGTATAATTTTGTCTCTGATAAACCGGTGCACCCCAACGGTCATAAATGCTCAAATTATTTTTAGGGTATAGGTATAATTTAGGTATTGTGAAGTATTCGTTTTCATCATCGTCATTCGGGGTGATGATGTTCGGAATAAAATCTATTGGATTCTCGAAAGCAAGTTCAACTTCGTTAGACCATGATATCGTGTTTTCATTTTCCTTCTTGGCCTTGATCCTCAGCACATGCACAAATCCATCGGCACCATGTTTCCCTAAATAATTGGTGATGTCGCCCGAGGTTACATCAATAAGTCTGTACACGGTATCGGCATCTAATTTTCTCCAGACTTCATATCTTTCTACGCCATTCCATCCATTGTAATCATTCCAGAAGAGGTCTATCAATTCTTGCGCTTCGTCTTTGTCGCCATCCAACTTAATGGTGTTGTGGATTACCGTCTGAAGACCTTCATCGCATTTGTTAAATCCTTCTACTTTGTATTCATAACTATTTTGGTCGGTCTCAACGTTCTGATCTAAAAAAGATTGAACATTTTTTTTCAGCGTGGTAACAATCTCCCAGGGTGCGTTGCTTCCGGCAATTCTCCTACTGACGATTATCAAATCCGAGATCCGCTCAAGCAATGTAGCGTCCCATTCGATCTGCACTTTTTCGTCATCCTCATAATCTACGCTCACAAAATTCATTGTGATCGCAGCCAAATCTTTAAACACAGTAACGTTTAACGTATCCGAATAACCTTCACAATAATCTGTGCTGGTGGTGTTTTCTTCTTTTAACCACAGTTTATATTGACCCAAATCGAACCAATCCACTTTGACTTGTGGTGTTGTTTGTCCTTCTGTTACAATACCGCCATCAGCAAACCATGTATACATTGATCCATTGGTATTTGAAGTCTGATAAGGTACGCCTGATCTGAAGTTATAGCACACCGAATCCATTCCCATAGGTAAATCAGGCTTGAGCTGTATTTGGATTTTAATCGGGAAGGTGACGGTATCTTTTAAACAATGATTTTCATCTACACCAAGAACTTTCACCAAAGCATTGAAATTACTTGCGCCCCAATCTACTTTTATCGTATTGTTTTGTTGTGACACTAGAGTCCCGCCATTAACGAACCAGGTATAAGTATATTGATCATTATCTGCACTGTACTCAACAGCAGTAACATTGGGGCATACTACGGAGCTGCCAGAGATAATAGGTAATGGCGGATCAAGAGGTGGATTGATTAAAGCTGATGTACTGTCTGAATAGCAGCCGGTGCTACTTAGAATTATGACGGAATACTTACCCTCAGTCAGTCCCGATTTGCTATTGTTCGCTTGGAAAGTTACGCCATTATCAAAGCTGTAAGCATCATCTGTATTTTGAATGGTAACAGTAATGGTTCCAGTAGAACCAAAGCAAATGGGATGAATGAGTGAAAGCTCAGGTAAAGGTACAGGTTGGCTAATTTTACTATCCCCTGTTATGATCCAACCTTTATCCTCTATCAGCTTGGAACGAGCCGCCTCACCGGCACAATATTTTAACCCAAGCGCCCCTAATTGAACATTGGGTTTTACATTTTGCGCTGCCCAGCCAATTAAGGTCTGGTTGTAATTGCGAATACTAAGACCACTTGAGTTTAACATCTGCCCCATCGATATTACGTTGCTCACATCCCAATCTCCAAGCGACTGGTTGAAATTTGTGGCCCCCTCAAATGCGCGACTCATATTTATTACCCTGCTTACATTCCAGGCTCCTATTGGCTGATTGAAGTTAGCTGCCCATACGAACATCTGTGCTATATTCGTTACGCTGCTCATATCCCAAGCTCCAATGGGTTGGTTGAAACTAGTGGCATCAACAAACATATTTGACATATCTGTTACACTGCTCACGTCCCAACTTCCAATAGGTTCGTTGAACCTGGGAGCATAAGAAAACATTCCAGCCATATCCGTTACGCTGCTCACATCCCAGGATCCGATTCGCTGGTTGAACCTTGTGCATTGAAAAAACATTTCAGACATATTTGTTACGTTGCTCACATCCCAAGTCTCAATCGGCTTGTTGAAATAAATAGCAGAATGGAACATTCCTAGCATATTCGTTACGCTCCCCACATTCCAGGTTCCAATCGGCTTGTTGAAACCGGATGCAAAGAACATTTCATGCATATCTGTTACACTGCTCACATCCCAGCCTTTAAGAGGTTGATCGAAACTGGTGTAACTGAACATTTTATGCATATCCGTTACACTGCTCACATCCCAATGTTCAATGGGCTGATTAAATGTGAGATTACCTTCAAACATTGAACTCATATCTGTTACAAGTGTCAGATTGGGGGCATCAGTAGCTGGTATAGTCAGGTAGGTGCAACCCTTAAAAGCACTAGCCATACTTTTCCACACATTGCTTCCCCATTGTTCTACTGTCAGTATTTTATCATGATCATCATTATTACTATTGTTAAAACCATCATTTGGTCCGTCAAAATATATCCTGGGAAATGAACCTGTAATAGAAACGCGGTAGATACCTACACTGGGGAAGGTTATGGTTTGATTTCCGGTAATAGGACCAGGTATGGTGCCGTTGCTGGCAGTGTTGTCCACACTCTCCCAGGCAATACTGTAGCTATACCCTGTGCCTATTGTTGGAATGGTAATTTGGTTATTTGCACTAACGCCAAAATTGTTTGTTTTCCAGGTGGTGATGAAAGCTTGCCCGGTTGCTTGGTACGCAAAGAGAACTAAAAAGAGAGAAAGGAGATTTTTCATTAAGGATTTACCATTAACGGTTATCGAAATTATGAAAATATTTCAATGAATGATGTCGAGACCTAAAGAAACCAATTCAAAGAATGTGTTTCGCTCTCACCTGCTTTCCTAAAAATCAGATTCATGTTGTCTTGATTTAATTTGCTCTTTCTTCCATGCATCAACTTCTTCGCGTTTCTTTTTCAGTTCTTCTTCTGTTGGTTTATAGTGGATCAACTTTTTTAGATCAGGCTGCCCGGCATCTACCCACGCACTGTACCACAAGTCACCAATCATTTTAATAGTGCTTCGCATTTGTCGCTCCACCATTCCATTTAAAATTTCATGATAGGCTTTTGAATATTCTACAGAATACACTTTAGCAGTTTGTCTTCCTTTCGTTTCAAAGGAATATTTTGATAAGCCTAACCGATCCGATAATTCTTTTTCTAAAATCAAAACTGAATCCAGCGCCTGATGCGATCCTTCTATTGCCTTCCATGCAGCTAGTTGAACCTGATCGATGCGTGACGCCTTACCCACAAAAAAATCATAATCATTCGAAAACAATTCAGGCAACCGCGATTCCCAAAAAGCATGAATACCTTCCTGTCCGGTGAGCTGACCATTATAATTTTCGGTGGTATGTAGCGGCACATGTGCATCCGCTACATAATGACCAAGCTCTGCTGAAATTCGGAGGATAGCTTCCGGATCGCGCACGAGAAACGCATCCTTCAACCGATAATACATGGCGTTGATATGCCAGGGCACAATTCCATAAGCCTTCAGCGTATCTTCCGAATACCTTTCAACCGCATCCTTCCAGAACCGGGGCATTTTAAAAAGCGCACTATCGCCATAATGATCAATGTCTATATAATGGCGGGGAGCTTCATCTGGACTGGAATACCTTCTTCTGTCCGGATTGACAGAAGCCTCTGTGATGTAATTGATATTGGCTTTATAAAAACCAATCATTTCAGGGGGAAGAATGAAAACGGCCAATCGGTTAATGCGCTGATGGGCGAAGAAGCCCCAGAATCCGAATAAAAAGGGGGATATTCCCAAAAGAATGCAAACAACGGTACGCTTTATCATATTGAAAAGATAAGAATTTAAGCAAAAGCAAAGCAAGTCTTTGCATTTCCGCCAAATCCCTTTATTTTTGCACTCCTTTTAGAATAAAAATTACCATGGCAAACCATAAGTCAGCAGAGAAAAGAATACGTGCAAATGAAGCGAAACGCGTTAAAAACCGCTATCAGCACAAAACAACCAGAACTTCTGTAAAGAAGTTAGTGGCAACAACCGACAAAAATGAAGCGGCTACTCTTTTAAAAGAAGTCACTTCAATGATCGATAAATTGGCAAAGAAGAACATCATCCACAAGAAAAAGGCTTCTAACCAGAAATCGAAGTTGGCTAAGATGGTGAACAAACTAGCCTAAGCTTTTTTAAAACATAAAGACAAAACCCCGCCCAAAGCGGGGTTTTGTCTTTATGCTGTTTGCCGATTTGATTACCTTGAGGCTATTAAAGTTGTGTATAATGAATGCCGAAGAAAGACCTCTC
>DAIQPD010000273.1:0-4633 GCA_036787535.1 Chryseolinea sp. | reverse complement strand
CAACTCATTATTATGCCGGTACAACTTGGATTAAGAGAGAACTGGAAGCAATTCACCTTGCTGGTGATTGTTAATGCTTTTGTTGGTGGCATGATTGGTCTTGAACGCACCATCATTCCACAACTAGCAGAAGTTGAATTTGGTATGGCAGCGAAGACAGCCATTCTTTCTTTCATTGTTGTATTCGGTGTTACCAAAGCCATCACCAACTACTACACCGGCACATTGGCAAATCGTTTTGGCAGAAAGAACTTGTTGGTAGCGGGATGGATACTTGCGCTACCGGTACCCTTACTTCTCATCTACGCTCCGAGTTGGAACTGGATTATCGCTGCCAACATTTTTCTCGGTATCAGTCAGGGGCTCACCTGGTCGAGTACGGTCGTGATGAAGATTGATTTAGTTGGAGAAAAAAACAGAGGCTTTGCAATGGGGTTGAATGAATTTGCCGGATACATTGCTCTCGCTGCCATTGCCTTCCTTACCGGATGGATTGCCAGCCACTACGGATTACGACCTTATCCATTTTACATTGGGATCGTATTAGGTATAATCGGTCTATTTCTAAGTTGGATGTTTGTAAAAGACACACAGCATCACGTAAAACTCGAAGCCACATCAAGCACTATTCCTCTATTGAAGAATGTTTTTTGGGACACCACCTGGAAACATAAAAATCTTGGTTCCATTACGCAAGCTGGTCTGGTTAACAATTTAAATGATGGTATGGTATGGGGGTTATTTCCGATGCTCCTTCTATCAAAAGGATTTGACCTTCATGAAACTGGAATTATCGTAGCAACCTATCCGGCTGTCTGGGGACTTGGTCAACTTTACACAGGCAAGCTTGCCGACAAATACTGTAAGAAGACGCTGTTGTTCTTAGGCATGTTCATACAAGGAGTTGCCTTGCTTGGAATGATTTGGGCAAATTCTTTTTCCTGGTTTATTGTACTCTCTTCCATACTCGGAATTGGAACTGCTATCGTCTATCCGACATTTCTTGCCGCTATTTCAGACTATACCCATCCTGAGCAGCGACCAAAAAGCATTGGTATTTTTAGATTGTGGAGAGATTTAGGCTACGCCATTGGCGCGATATTAACTGGCTTAATTGCTGATCGTTTCGGATTAGTGGCACCTATCGTTGCCATAGGATTATTAACAGTTGCCTCTTCAATGATTGTTAAATTCAGAATGAGTTGTGCGCCTAAATCAGCAACGCAATTATCAGATTCGAAATTTCAAACTAAAATCAGTCTTGTTTAAAAGCTGGTAAAGATAACGTCAATAGCCAAGTGGCCTTAAACAAATCATCATGACAAAAACAATTTTAGTATTAGGGGCCGGAACCGGAGGCATAATCACAGCACATGAAATAGTCAAAGGACTTTTTCAGGCAGAGCGAAAAAACGTTAAAGTAGTGTTGTTTGAAAAAGAGGAAAAGAATGTTTTCGCTCCGTCTCTTTTATGGTTGATGGTTGGATTAAGAAAATCTTCCCAGGTTTTCAGACCAACGAGTAAACTCGCCAAGAAAAATATTGAATTAGTTCGGGGCACTATCGAGCAAGTAGATCCCTCAACAAAAACTGTTAAGGTGAATGGAAAAGAATACAAGGGTGACTATCTGGTTATTTCCCTTGGTGCAGATCAAGTTACCGAGCACAATCTTGATAATGTTGGATTTAACTTTTATACGCTAGCCGGAGCAGAAGGCTTTTATAAAAAATTAAAAGCGTTTAAAGGTGGGAAAATTGCAGTGTTGGTTCCTTCACTTCCTTTTAAATGTCCTGCGGCACCCTATGAAGCTTCGCTGTTAATTCAAGACTTCATAAACAAGAATGGTCTTGGAAGTAAAACCGAAATCTCTCTCTATACACCTGAACCAGGCCCAATGGGTGTTGCCGGGAAAGAAATTTCGGGTCAGGTAAAGATGACTGTCGAATCAAAAGGGATTCGTTATTATCCGGAACATCAACTGACTGCGGTTAACGATTCTGTACTTGAATTTCAAAATGGCAAAACAGTGCAGTTTGATTTACTTGCCTATACCCCAAAACATCAGTGTCCAGGTGTAATTAAGGCTACATCGCTTGCTGGAAATTCAGGTTGGGTAGAAGTGAACCGAAACACAATGGAAACAGCGTTTCCGGATGTGTATGCCATTGGTGACATCACCTCCATTCCATTGGAAATGAAACGACCCTTACCTAAAGCGGGAGTGTTTGCGCACTATCAGGCAGAAGTTGTAGCCCACAATATTTTGCGGACAATTTCTGGCAATAAGCCAGACAAAACCTTTGATGGATATGGACAATGCTTTCTTGAGATTGGTGCAGGACAGGCGGGTTATGCCGGAGGGAATTTTTATAATTCACCATTACCCGATGTAAAAATGAAAAAGCCAGGTATGATCTGGCATTGGACGAAAGTCTGGTTTGAAAAATACTGGTTCTATAAATATTTCTAAAACAACACAGTTAAATCTAAAACCACCGAAATGAAAATTCTCATCATCGTAAATGACGGCCCGTATGGAACGGAGAAAGCTTACAACGCCTTGCGACTAACGAATCAATTAAACAAAGAGCATGGGGAAGTCGAAGTAAGATTATTTCTGATGGCCGATGCTGCAACCTGTGCAATAGCGAACCAGACCACTCCCAACGGATTTTATAACATTGAGAGAATGATAAAGCTGGCTATTACCAAAGGCACCAAAATTAAAATATGCGGAAGTTGTGCCGAAGCTCGAGGGCTTAAACACACGCCTCTGATTGAAGGAACAGAAATCAGTTCAATGGCCGAGCTGACCAATTGGGTGGTTGACAGCGATAAAGTATTAACCTTTTAATTACCAAATGAGTCAATCTCCAATCTTGGATCATAAATTTTATGATCAGCCATCCGTATTCCAACCTGAGAATCTTTTACGTGAAGCACGAAGACAAAAAGAAATAACGGAACTCATTATTCCCGAAATCTGCATTCTCGACCCTGACGGAGACATCGAAGAGTATGTAATTCAAAAGCACAATGCAAAATTGAATAAGGCCTGGGCTTGCTATCATACCCAACTTTTTGAGTTTGAATATAAAGGTGAAAAAGTTGGGGTTATAGGTAGAGCTGTTGGTGCCTCTTTTGCAGTGTTGTTGGCTGAACAACTTTTTGCATCAGGATGTAAACTCTTATTGAGTATGACTTCATCAGGCCAGTTGATACAACGGATGGAATCTCCCTATTTTATCCTCATTGAAAAATCAGTTAGAGACGAAGGAACAAGCTATCACTACTTAGCTCCATCCCAATTTAGTTTTCTAAATTCTGACCTGAAGGCAAAGCTGAACAATGCTTTCAATGATCCTGCCATTAAAATCTTTACTGGCTCAACCTGGACTACTGATGCCCTTATCGCGAAACGGATGAAGCGATCGAATACTATAAATCAATCGGAGTCCATGCAGTAGAAATGGAAGCAGCAGCACTTTATGCTTTTGCCCAAGCCCGGAAGAAAAATGTAATTTGCTTCGCTCATGTAACTAACCAGATGGCAAGTGTTCAAGGAGATTTTGAAAAAGGAGAGCACAATGGCAGCAAAGACGCGCTGCATGTTTTATTCACAACAATAGATACCATTTCAACTAAAACCCCTACCAAATGAAAATGAAAATTGCGTTCATTATTATCGCTGCGTTGGTTGCTGTTATTTATAGTTCAATCATGGATGATGATACTGTTTATCATTCAGAGTTCAGAGAACCGACCTCGTCTTTTGGAATAGAAGCAGCACATGCTTATCCTCCAGCCGTGGGTATTTTAAGTAGCTCCAAAAACTGTTCGAGTTGCCATTCAACTATAGGCCCTTGGAACGAGGACAATAAACTCATTGTTGACATACTTGATGCCGATACCAAAAAATCATTTAAACAGCCCGATGGTTCCTTTGTAATTGAAACAGAACGATGGGAGCAAAAGAAATTACTCACTGTGATTGGCTGGATGAAGGACAAGTCGGTTTCTGCTCCATACCGGAATGCTTGGCTTTACATTGATCCCACAACGATAGGTACTCCTTCACTTTCTAAATTTGCACCGAACTGGGATGTAAATCTCCCTTTGTCCTGTCGCATCGTTGGTGATCAATTAGCTGGATACGAAGACGCAAACATAACCTGTTTGCCTATGATCATTCAGCCGCTAAGCAATGCTCAAAACACGGAGCTACAACTACAAATTATGCTTACCAGAGGCGAAAGTGTTAAAGGAAATGCAAAGGAAGGGATGACAGGCAACTACTTTGAACGCAAGGTTTTTTTGAAAATTAAATAACAAAACCAGATTAATAAGTTCCTGAATAATTGAAACTTTTGCTCCACCGGTATTTCATTATAGAGGTGATACAAATTGCAATGCGTTCAAGTGGCTAAACACTAACGTTACATCCTACTTTGAAGCAAAGCTTACAGGCGTTATTGCAAAAGACTTTCAAATAGTGAAACGCAAGAATTGAGATTCTTTTCTCCAGAGAATATTCCCGATGAAATGGCAATGATCAGTCCGTGCTGGCTCACGGATGTCATGAGTAAATCCAATGACGTCTTTATACGGTTGTCTCGTACCGTTAGATCTCAAT